>JAZLEX010000124.1:0-14687 GCA_045615485.1 Prevotella sp. | reverse complement strand
GCCGGAAGTTTCTGAAATAGATGTTGTCCGTCACTATACCAATCTCTCACAGATGAATTTCGGAGTAGATACTGGTTTTTATCCTTTAGGCAGTTGTACAATGAAGTACAATCCTAAAATCAATGAAGAAATAGCCTCCAGTTCGACATTCGCTTCTATCCATCCGCTACAGCCAGCCGAAACGGTCAAAGGCGCAAAACAGGTCTATGAAGACTTGGACAAGTGCCTCGCAGCCATTACAGGTATGAAGCACTTCACGTTCATGCCTTGTGCCGGAGCTCATGGTGAACTCACCGGACTCATGATTATCCGTTCATATCATATCAGTCGCGGTGACCTGAAACGCACAAAGATAATTGTACCCGATAGCGCACATGGCACCAATCCTGCATCAGCAGCGGTCTGCGGACTTGAGATTGTTGAGGTAAAAAGTAATAGCAACGGACTCGTTGATGTCAACGACCTTAAACCACTCCTCGACGATACCGTAGCAGGAATCATGATGACCAATCCAAATACCCTTGGACTGTTTGAACAGGATATAAAGGAAATTGCACAACTCGTACATGATGCAGGCGGTCTGCTTTATTACGATGGTGCTAATATGAACCCTCTCATTGGTGTAGCACGTCCTGGTGATATGGGATTCGATGTCATGCATCTCAATCTCCACAAGTCGTTCTCAACCCCTCATGGTGGAGGTGGTCCTGGCAGCGGTCCTGTTGGTGTCTGCGAAAAACTCTTGCCGTTCCTCGGAGTGAAAGTCAGCGGATTTAATGGCAATTTCGGAGTCATGCTCCGCGCCTTGACTTATCTGCTTACTCTCGGAAAAGAGAATGTACGCTATGTGGGCAAGTTGGCTACACTCAATGCCAACTACATTAAGGAAAGTCTTAAGGATAAATACAAACTACCAATATCATCTGTCTGCAAGCATGAATTTGTTTTCGATGGTCTTATCAACGACGGAGCAAAAGAAGGAGTCGCTGGTGCAACTACCCTCGATGTGGCAAAGCGTCTGCTCGATTATGGTTTCCATGCTCCAACCATCTATTTCCCATTGCTGTTCCATCAGGCATTGATGATTGAGCCTACGGAGACGGAGTCGAAAGAAACTATCGATGCATTTATCGATGTCATGCGAACAATCGCAGACGAGGCAGTCGCAGATGCTGAGATGCTGCATTCCGCACCACACAACACTCCGATTTCTCGTCCAGACGAAACCACCGCAGCCCGCAATCCGATATTGAAATACGAAAATTGATTTTAGGTTAATAATCCCGGAAAATCCGGAAAATCCCGGAAAATCCGGAGAAAAACCGTAACCCCAGCAATCATGAACAAACTGATAATAATAGGTGCAGGACCTGGCGGCTACGAAACCGCCATAGAAGCTGCAAAACGCGGCATAGAAGTCACACTGATTACCGATGGCGAATTGGGTGGCACGTGCCTGAACGAAGGTTGCATACCAACAAAGACTTTTGTCAACAGTTCATCCCTTGATGAGGCACAACAAAGAAAACACTCTGTCCTCGATCAACTGAAAGCAGGAATAGCCATGCTGATGAAGCATAAAAACATTACGCTTGTCAACGGTCATGCAAGTTTTCTGGACAACCATACCATAACCGTAGCCGACCAGCAACTCACAGCCGATAACATCATCATTGCCACTGGCTCACAATCTGCCATGTTGCCAATACCAAATGCCGACAAGTGTATCACGTCTAAAGAAATTCTCAATCTCACCGAACTCCCACAGTCATTATGCATAATCGGTGGGGGAGTGATTGGACTCGAATTTGCAGGCATCTTCAATTCTTTCGGCACACAAGTAACAGTGCTTGAATACTGTAAGCAGATACTTCCTCCATTTGATACCGATTTGGCAAAACGCCTGAAGCAGATTCTTTCAAAGAGCGGCATCAATATCGTTACTTCCGCACAGGTCACAGGCATACAGCCTATAAGTAGTCAGTGTCAGTGTCAGTGTCAGTGTCAGTGTCAGTGTCAGTGTCAAAGTCAGAGTCAGTGTCAAAGTCAGAGTCAGAGTCAGAGTCAAAGTCAGAGTCAAAGTCAGAGTCCGAGTCAGCAGTTAGCAGTCAGTGGTGTGCAGGTCGATTATCTGCTCAACGACAAACCAGCACAAACCCAAGCCCAACTATGCCTTATGGCAGTCGGCAGACGACCAGCCGTCGATTCTCTCGGACTTGAAAACACCACTATCAATTATTCTTCAAAAGGAATCGTTGTCGATGACAATATGCAGACAACCGTTCCAGGTGTCTATGCCATTGGCGATGTCAATGCCAGGATGATGCTGGCTCATGTGGCCACCTTCCAGGGCAAACGCGCATTAAACCATATCTTAGGCATGACCGACAAGATACGTTTCGACATCGTTCCTTCGGCTGTTTTCACTACACCTGAAGTTGCTATGGTAGGCATGACAGAAGAGGCTTGCAAGACTCAGAACATCGACTATAAATCCTATAAGTCGTTCTTCCGTGCCAATGGAAAAGCGGTCAGCATGAACGAAAGCGAAGGCTATTGTAAACTCTTGGTATCCTGCGACACCCAGCGCATTCTCGGTTGCCATATCATCGGGGCACATTCCTCCGACATGATTCACGAGATAGCAGCACTTATGAATATGGATGCCACACTGACCGATTTGCAAAACATCATCCATGCCCACCCAACGTTGTCAGAAGTTATTCTCTCCGCAGCCAATGCGTAGTACAATACATATAAGCCATTCGCTCAATCCATACAATAATCTGAGTGTCGAAGAATATTTGCTTCACCATGTGGCTGACGATGAAATCATACTCTATCTCTGGCAAAACGAAAAGACAGTTGTCATAGGTCGCAATCAGGACATCTATGCCGAAGTCAACCTCGACTTTCTTGCCAGCATAGGTGGTTATCCCACACGCAGACTGTCAGGCGGTGGAGCAGTCTATCAAGATGCCGGCAACCTGAACTTCACCTTTGTTGCACATCAGAAAAACTATGATGTCTCACGTCAGACAAAAGTCATTCTTGAGGCAGTACGCAGTCTCGGCTTTGATGCAGAGAAAAATGGACGCAACGACCTCACCATCGATGGACGGAAATTCTCAGGACATTCCTACTATCATTACAAAGACCGAATGTTCCACAATGGCACAATCCTCATCCGTACCGATGCGGAGATTATGAATAAAGTATTGTGCCCATCTAAAGAAAAACTTGAAAGCAAAGGGGTTAAGTCTGTAAAATCCAGGGTGCTCAACCTATCAGAACTTCAACCAACGCTTGTACCAGAGATTATGTGTGAAGCAGTATCGGCAGCCTTCGAGCAGGAATATGGCAAAGCCCAGCCATTGATAATCGAAAACATAGAAGGGACAACACCTTTCTCCAGTCCGTCATGGATATACAATCGTCGTCCCGACTTTCAACACACCCTTATTCATCGTCTCGACACAGCCACTATCACCCTTCACTACAACATCCGCGACAATGCCATCTCCGACTACACAATCTTCACCGATGCACTGTAAAATTACCATATTCATACTGCTATTAATGCTCTTCTCCACAGCATACGCTGGAAACGGAGAAAACATTTCTTACGAGAAAGAACATGGCAATCGTCCAAAGATTGGACTCGTACTTGGTGGTGGTGGTGCAAAGGGTGCTGCGGAAGTTGGAGTTCTGAAATATATCGAAAAGGCAGGAATAAAGATTGACTATATCGCAGGAACAAGTATCGGCTCTATTATAGGGGCCTTGTACAGTGTAGGCTACCGCGCTGATGATCTCGACTCGCTGTTTCATTCTCAAGAATGGCTTTCGCTACTTGCAGACCGCAAGATAGACAAAGCATCAAGATTCATAACAAAAGAAGACAGTATTGTCTATCTGTTCGGATTCCCTATAAAGCACCCAAAGATAAGAGATCCACACCATGTAAGGACAGTCGGACTGAGCCGAGGTGATAGCATTGTCAGCCTATTTACCAAAATGACCAAACGTCCCGACTCAATAAATTTCAATCAACTGCCCATACCATTCAGATGTGTTGCTGTTGACATGAGAGAATTTCAGGAAGTTGTCATCAGCAACGGAAGTCTGCCCATCGCCATGAGGGCAAGTATGGCAATACCTGGTGTATTCAAACCCGTAGAGACCGACGGAATGTTGCTTGTTGATGGCGGGTTGCTCAACAACCTGCCAGTTGATGTGGTGAAAGAGATGGGAGCCGACATTGTCATCGCCATAGACCTCACCCAGAACAAGCACGAAAACCATAAGGCGAAAGAAAAAAAAAGAAATCTTCATGGTTTTGGTGCTTTGCTGAAATGGATTATTGAAAGACCGGATCTCTACAAATACAGCACCAACTCAACTCAAGCCGACGTGTATATCAATCCCAACTTGAAAGGCTTTTCTGCAGCCGACTTCACCCCAAAGAAAATATCAAAGATGATACAACTCGGTGAAGAAGCTGGCAAAGCCGCATTGAAAAAACTGAAATCCCTGAAAAGATAGATTAGTCGTTTAGGAGATTAGTTGTTTAGGAAATTAGTCGTTTAGTGGTTTGGTTGTGCATTGTGAATTAAAAAAACAGAGTTTTTTCTTATTTTTGCCGCACAAAAGATTTTAAGTTTTGCAAATGATGAAAAAAATTATCTTAGCGAGTAATTCTCCACGCAGAAAAGAACTGCTTAAAGGACTTGATATTGATTTTGAAATAAGAGTGATAAAAGGTATTGATGAGTCGTATCCTGACGATTTACCATTGAAAGATATTGCTCAATTTATTGCGCATAAAAAATCGTTAGTCTATAAGAATGCAATAAGTCCTGATGAACTTGTAATTACTGCCGATACGATTGTGATTTGTGACAATGAGGTCTTAGGCAAACCGGCCGATGCAGATGAAGCGGTGATAATGCTGAAAAAACTTAGCGGTAAGACTCATCAGGTTATTACAGGGGTGTGCCTCACAACACAAATCAGGCAAAAACAATTCAGTGTGATAACCGATGTGACATTTGATAATCTTACAGATGAGGAAATAAGCTATTACGTGAACAATTACAAACCATTCGACAAAGCAGGAGCCTACGGCATACAGGAATGGATAGGCTATGTTGGAGTGTCACATCTTAATGGCAGTTACTTCAATGTTATGGGTTTTCCTGTTCAGCGTATCTACAAAGAATTGCAGGATTTAATTGCTGATTGATGGGGTGGGGCGTTTCAGTGTGATGACAACAATTTCACGTGTTGCTCCGATGCGGAATGGTACTATCCCACCGAGTCCGCTACTTACATAAAGTTTTCTATTGTCGGATGTGTAAAGTCCATCGTGTTCATTGTAGATTATGCTTACTGGAGACCATCCGAATATTTTGAATTGTCCAGCATGGGTATGACCGCTGAGCGTAAGCGATGCATTTGTCTCTGGCAGCACTTGGCGTTTCCAAGCGGTTGGGTCGTGTTGCAGCATTATGACGAAAGCATTGTCTTTCACTCCTTGTAAGGCTGCGGTAGGATTGGCATAATTGGGAAAAGGTTTTTTACCATCGTTTTCTTCTCCGCAAATCACAATAGAATCATTGTCATTGTAAATGGTAAGATGCTCGTTGCGCAGGACTTTCCATCCAGCACTGCGTTGTGCGTCGATTGTCCGTTGCAGTTCCTGGGTCTTTTGTTCTTCTGTCAGGTTGTGCTGATACAGTGCGTAGTCATGATTGCCCAGAACAGAAATTACTCCATCTGCGGCCTTCAGCGTGGCTAATTTTTCCAGAAATGGCATAAGTTCTTCGGAAGAAGCATTCTCAATATCCCCACAAAAGCAGATAAGATTTGGTTGCTGTGCGTTGATGCTGTCAACAGCTTGATGAAGCAGTCTCTGGCGTTTGCCTTTGAAGTTGCCTAAATGTGCGTCAGAGAACATAACAATCTTATAATTCTGGAAGGATGTGGGGAGATTGTCAAACTCTATTTCAACATGTTTCACTTCAAAATTATTGAAACCAAGTGTGAAACCATAAGCAACAAAAGCCACAAACAGTAGTGACAGACAGAGATAAAAAAAATCTTTTCTTGTTGCTTTGTGTCTGCAAATGCGAATAGTAGCATTGATTATGGCATAGAGCACAAGGACAATGCACACCAACAGGATTATCGGTATGATAAGCAATCTGTGAAACATGTGGAATGGAAAGGTTAATACGCTTCTATGCTATCAGAATCAGCAATTAGCGGTGAGGCAATGTTTTTTGCCTCATCAGGAGTGTAGCCTTGTAGCATGCGCATATTTTCTTGAGCTGTTTTGTAGTATTCGCGAACAAACTGATTGCTTTTGAATTTGTCTGTTGCACGACTCATAATATCTTCAATTTGTGGAGTAAGCACAGGATACTGATACGTGTTGCAAATGATTTCAAACACGCTCGGACCAAGAATGTTGTCAAAGTTGTCGGTTATGAAAGTTGTCTCTAACCTGTCAAGTTCTCCAGCAAGGATTTGTGCTTTTTGCATAAGTTGAATGTGTACAGAATCAATATCTTCACCATTCATGATAGCCTGAGTTTCGCGATGTGAAAGCTCATCAATCTGGTTTTGAATTTGCATTTTCTTATCGAGAAACATGTAAAGTCTATCATTAAGAGGTGTTCCGCTCACACGTTGCTGTGCTGTACTGATTTGAATACTGATAGGTCCTTCTTCCAGCACGAAAGGCATCAGCCATTCATCGCCCATAAACAAATTGACCATACTGACAGAGTCGAGGTTACCTGCAAAATGGAATTCTCCATGAATCACGTCGCATGAATCCATGGACAAAAGTTCATTGTTCTGCATACCTTTCAGGTAAAGCATTCTTCCATCAAGATTGCTTATTGAAGAAGATCCTTGAACCTCATACGAATTTACGCACGATGTTAGAATGGAAATCAAACACAACGAGTATAAAAGCGTCTTTGTCATACCAATAATGAAATCTGCCGCAAATTTACAACGAAATTATATAATGTTGCAAATTTTTTAATTCGATTTAAGAAGGTAAATAAACTTTTACATTTTTTTTTCTTCTCGCTGCAGTTCTTTATCTATTTTTAAGATTGTATAAAATTGTAAAATTGCTGCTGCAAGAAGTATTGCAATCCACATATTATAGATGTCTAACTTTGAAAAAGCGTAAATCTCATACACCCAGCGGTTGGAAATCATAAGTGCGGCAGAAAATAAAATCATAAGTCCACTGAACACTTGAATTTTTCGCAGGCGGATGATTCTCATGTTATTGCCTTCATAACCCTGCATCCATTGGATGATGACATAAAAAACAGCCCCAGCTGAAAAGATTGCAGGTGCGAGAACCAGAGGCTCAAACAGGTACAGCACACTTCCAGCCATAAGCATTATGCCACCAAGGAAAAATATTGCGTTTTGCAGTTTATTCAGTCTCTTCATCTTCAAATACAAAAATATCTTCGTTGTCTTGTTTCATAAAATAGCGTTCGCGGGCAATTTTTTCAATATATTTAGGATTGCGTTCCAACTTTAAAATTTGCAGCGAATCACGCTTGTGCATCTTTTTATAATGTTCAATCTCGTTCGTCAGTTCATCAATCTTTAGTTTGTGTTGATAACGCTGATACATGCTGTTACTACCTACAAAGCCAATAATGAGCAATGCAATTACAGTAGTGATTACATATTTGTATTTTGCAAAGAGCAAATTCACAATTTTAAATTTCGATTTCATAATCAAGAGTTTTTAAGGGATTTAGGGAGGTAGGGATTTAGGGATTTAGGGGTTTCCTGATGAGCATTGAACCGCAACGTTGTGGGTTAGGACTTTTAATCTGTATAGCATAGATATTTCCACTTACCATCTTGTCCACCTGTCGGCCGTCAGTAGTATAAATGGTCATGGTTTCACCATCCTGCAAAGGAAATACGGACATGTCTATCTGATGTGGACTGACAATACCATCTACACCTAATATATATAATAGACCTGCGTATGCATCAATTTCTCCATAGCCATATTCATTGTTGGGGTAGGTGAGTGATGGGTCGTAATGCTTTGCGGTGTGTGCAAATACATCTATTATGTCCTCTTTAGTAAGAGTGGGTTTTGCCTGTAGCCAAAGTGCAATGATACCCGCAGCAATCGGAGAAGACATTGAGGTTCCTGTATTGGAATTCCATTCGTATGTACGACCATTATACAGGAAACGTCTTACGTCCCAATCAACATCGGAAGCATCGGGATGATTTTCAAGATAGAAACTGTTATAAGATGAGATAATGTTGCTGCCAGGTGCTAAAATGTCGGGTTTGTTGTCGCCCAACAGGTTTGGTCCCCTGCTACTAAAGATAGCCCTGCTTCCTTTTGTACCCACATTGGATTCCTTCCAATTATCCTTGTAGTTATAGACTCCAGGTCTGTAACCACATGCTCCCACACAAATAGCAGCAGGTGCTGCGGCAGGGTCACCTACGGTATGGCTGGATTCTGCGTAGTCTCCATAGAAGAAACCTCTAAATGAATAAGATTCTATAAAAGCGTTGTCGCCTTCAACCTTCAGATTGAAATTATTGTTGTCAATGTTGATTTCATGCACAAGCTTATCATGATAATAACATGAAGGGTAAGTATAGATGGTTACAGGTATAGATTTGATAGTATCTTTGTAGCAACTATCTGGCATGGCAACAAGCTGTTCGGATTTCATTACGATGGTGGTGTCGCGGAAATCGAGTGTAATAGTCATGTATTTGTCAGACGTGACAAAACATCCTGTTTTATTTTTATTGGGATTGTAAACATAGGCTGTAGCACTTTCCATGTCGGCAGTTTTCCGCATGTATCTTGAGTTCAGACCATCGTTGCCCGCAGCAGCGACGAAAATTTTCCCAGGGCCAGTGATTTTCTCAAGTGCTTCATAAAGCAAATCACCTTGGCACAAGTCCAAAGTAGAACCTTCGCTGAACGACACTACGCAAGGCTTGCCTTGGCTTTCGGCATAGTCAAAAATGTATTTAAATCCAAGAACATCGGTTGCACTGGTGTATTTGTAGTATTCTGCAGAATCCACAAGAGCAACATTGTTTCCGCATAAGTTCCCTACAAGCACAATGTCGCTTTCAGGAGCCATGCCAGAGTATTCAAACTTATATCCAGCCCCAGCAGCCGAACCAGAAGTGTGTGTGCCGTGTGTTTCCTGCAATCCATCGTATGAATGCTGCAATGCAGTAATTTCTTCGTTTGAAGTGTATTCGCGTCCGACAAACATTTTGCTGCCTACGGTGTCGGGAGTAATCATGTCCCAAAACCTCTGAATGCGATTGCTGAATGTAGGATGAGTGAAGTCGAAGCCAATGTCTTGAATCCCGACAACAACCCCTTTGCCGGTATAAGCTTGAGGCAGATTGTGTCCGTCCCAAACTTGCTGAGCACCTGAGATGATTGCACATGAATCATTATGAATATCTGCGGGCGGACCAGCTTCTATGCGCATGACTTCAGAACTGTTTGCAAGATTATTTATTCTGTGCAATGGAATACTTGCAATATAAAGATCGTCCCATTGGGCAAGTATCTGACACCCATTATTCAATAATGGTTTGTCATCTGTAGCCTTTACAAAAGCTGTGATGGTGGATATATGGTTCTGAATGGTTTTGAGCGGTTCTGAACCGTTTTGAACAGTTTTTTGGTTGTTCAGTGGTTTTACGGTTTCAGCCGCTTCTCTTACAAACGGTGAAAGCTTATAAGACTGCCCATAGCAGCAACAGGTGCTGATAATAAAAGTTGCAATGATGGTAAGATTTTTCATGGGTTATAGGTTGTCGGTTATAGATGATGGTGAGGTAATTTGTAAATTGCAATTGGTCTCTACAGGTCTTCAATCCATTGATCGAGTGAGCGACGATCTTTCTTGGTAGGTCTGCCAGTACCTTTTGCCCTGTCAACAAAACCGCTGATTCGTGAAAGTTCAAGTAGCTCGTATTGCTCGGGTGTCGTTATGTTCTCGTAAATTTCAGGCAGTAACTTTGCTCCAACTCGCTGTTCTATGGTTTTCAGTATGCGAAACGAATAGGTTATTGGAGGTTTTTTAACGTTGACAATATCCCCAACCTTTACCATTCTGGAAGGTTTGACATTCATTCCTTCGATGGTAACACGACTATTTTTTATTGCGTCAACGGCAATGGTGCGTGTTTTGAAAATCCTTGCAGCCCAAAGCCATTTATCTATTCTTGCCTCTTCCATTGTAAGTGTTCATTGTGAAGTCTATTCCAGACAATACAAACGATTTGATTATTTCTCCAGCAGTTTCAATGGCTGGAGTCAGAATTTTCATTTCCTCTTCATTGTATTTTCCAAGTACAAACGGGATCTGCATACCAATAGGAAAATCATTCCCAATTCCCATTCTCAAACGCGAATATTGCTGGGAGCAGAGCACGGATTCAATGTTTCGCAATCCGTTGTGTCCGCCAGCACTTCCGCTTTTTCTCAGTCGGAAAGCACCGAGAGGAAGCGCTACGTCATCCACAATGACAAGCATGTTTTCAGTAGGTATGTTTTCTTTATTGAGCCAATAGCGAACGGCATTGCCGCTCAGGTTCATAAAGGTTGAAGGTTTGAGCAGGGTTAGTTGTCTGCCCTTTATTGAAGTGTGGGCTACGAATCCGTATCGCTTGTCTTCAAAAACAATATTGGACGTTTCCGCGAAAACGTCCAATACCATAAATCCCGTATTGTGACGAGTATTGGCATATTCATCGCCAATATTCCCCAGTCCTACTATGAGAAATTTTTCCATTACTCAGCAGCTCCATCATCTTCAGCACTTTCAGCGGCTGAACGAGCCTGACGAGTCATCTTGACAGAGCATACAACAACCTCTGCAGGAGTTGCAATTTCGAGTCCTTCAAAACTGAGTTCGGCAACCTTGATACTCTTGCCAAGTCCTAATTTAGTTACGTCGATAGTCAAAACTTCAGGAATCTGTTTGTAAGGTGCTGTAACCTTAATCTTGCGGATAGCCAAAGTCAGTTTACCACCATCGCGAACACCAGCAGCATGACCGCAGGTCTTGACAGGTATTCCAATAGTAATAGGTTTTGTTTCATTAACTTCATAGAAATCAACATGCAGCAGCGCGTCGGTTATAGGATGTTGTTGTATTTCTGTAATAACTGCTTTATGCTCAGCACCATCAATGTTGAGGTTGCAGAGATAAATAACAGGGGTAAAGATAGCTTTACGAAGTTCGTTTACAGGAATAGCAAATGAAATAGCTACAGGTTTGCCGTCAGCACCTTTAGCTTCACCATAAAGATTACAAGGAATGAAACCTTCTTTTCTCATCAGTTTGGCATACTTTTTGCCAACTTCTGTTCTGGTCTTACCAGTTAATGTAATTTCTTGCATAATACTAAAAAATGTGTTACTCTAAATTAAGTTCTTAATGTTTGCCTAATTCACCATCACACGGATGCCTGAAAAAGCGGCTGCAAAGATATGAAAAAGTTTAGAGTTTAGAGTTTAGAGTTTAGAGTTTTAAGGTTTTTTAATGAAAAACGCATAATTGTGAATTGTAAACTGCGAATTATAATCAAAAAACAAAGTTTTTTTTTACTTTTGCAGCGCAAAGAGTTGTAAATAAGGTAACATCACTATGGTAAATCGTGAAATAATTCGCTTGAAGGTTCTGCAGTTAACCTACGCCTTCTTTCAGAATCCGAATAAAGATTTAGGCTCCGCTGAACGTGAGCTTTTTGTAAGTCTATCTCAATCCTACAATCTGTATTTATTTTTATTAGGTATAATTCCCGACTTGCTCAAAGTGGGCAGACATGCTTTTGAGATAGAAACACTGCGTGCCGAGAGAGAACATTTACCAGCCCCTTCATCCAGATTTATTGATAATCGTTTTGCCCTGCAACTTGAAAGCAATTTTACATTGCAGCAGTATAGGGCAAACGAAACAAATACATGGATACTGAATGAAGAATTCTTGAAAAAGCTGTATAGCCAGATAATCAATTCTGAAATCGGTTTAGATTATCTAAATAATGCAGAAGACAATTATGAGGCAGATCGTGAGTTTTGGCGGAAAATCTATAAGACTCTTCTTACAGAAAATCCCGACATAGACGCAATTCTTGAAGACAAGAATATCTTCTGGAATGATGATAAGGAAATAATAGATTCTTTTGTTCTGAAGACAATCCGACGTTTTGACGAAGCCAATGGTGACAACCAAGAACTCCTGCCAAACACTTTGGCTGAAGAAGATAGAGAATTTGCCAGATTACTATTCCTTAATGCCGTAACTAAAGCCGAGGAGTATCATTCACTGATGATGAATGCTTCCAAAAACTGGAATTTCTCACGAATGGCATACATGGACATTATCATCATGCAATTGGCAATTGCAGAAATGCTTACATTCCCTAATATCCCTTTGAATGTAACGATTAGTGTCTATGTGGATTTGGCAAAGATTTACAGTACTTCAAAGAGCGGAAAGTTTATCAATGGAATGCTTGATAAGATTGCTCGTAATCTAATAGAGCACAAGAAAATGCTAAAGCAGATGAAAGAACCGACATAATATAAATTTTTTAACATAATACAAAAAAACATGACAACAATTCTATTACAAGGTGCAGGTGCACAGGGTGGAGGAATGAGCTTCATTCTTATGATGGTTTTGCTGTTTGGAATCATGTGGCTTTTCATGATTCGTCCGCAGCAGAAAAAACAAAAGGAAATACAAAAATTCCAGAATTCTCTTGAAGTAGGGCAGAACGTAGTAACAGGTGGCGGACTTTACGGAGTTGTAAAGTATATTGACGTAAATGCAAGCTATGTAGAGATTGAAGTAGCCAAAGGCGTTACAGTTCGCGTTGACAAGCATTCCGTTTACAAGGATATGGCTTCACAGCCTCAACAAGCAAAGAAATAATCGTTATTTTTTTGATGCTTCTGTATGAAGTATTCGTTTTTGAAAAATATAAGTAAAATCAGGAACTTCAGTTTCAAAATATCCTATAAAGAGTTCCTGATTTTTTTGTTTTTTCTGTTTCTTTCATCAATCTTCTGGCTCGAAAATTCATTGAACGAGATTTATGAAACAGATATGGTGGTACCTGTTAAATTAACAGGTGTACCGAATAATGTGGTTGTTACCACTGGTATTCAGGACTCACTACACATTACAATTCGCGACAAAGGACTTGCTCTATGGAAGTACAAACGTCAGAAAAACATGAAGTCAATAGTCGTGGATTATAGTTCCTATACCATCAGGAATGGGAAGGGAACAATAATGACATCCAGTTTGTCGAAGTATATTTATTCCATGTTCAAGTCGGCACAGATTGTCTCTGTCAAACCTGAATATCTGGATTTTTTCTATAGCGATGGTAGCCATATTACACTACCTGTGAACTTTGCGGGAAACGTAAGTCCATCTCAAATGTGCTATCTTTCGGAGGTCAGGTTCGAACCCGATAGTGTCAAAGCCATTGGTACCACCGAAATACTTAAGCAGATGAAATGTGCCACAATAACTCCAATCAATATAAAGAACTTTTCGGATACAATTGTAATGAAAGTTGCCATTGCTCCAACCAAGGCTGTGAAATACGTACCATCTGAAGTAACCGCGACTTTGTATCCTGATGTTTACACGGAAGACGAAGCCAGTGTGCCAATAACATGCCTTAATCTTCCTGACGACAAACGTCTTATAACTTTCCCTTCAAAAGCAAAGGTGCGTTATGTTGTCGGACTGAAGAATATTCGCAACGTGTCGCTTCAGGATTTCTCTGTCGAAACAGACTACAACGATTTAATCAAACATAGCGACTCAAGGCGTTGCCATCTTGTTTTGAAGTCTGTTCCGCAAAATATCAATAGTGCCAAGCTTATCAATCCCGATGTGGAATATCTGATTGAGAGCAACTGAATTGTGCTATGAAAGAATATTCAGTAAATCATTTATTTGTTTGTCCAAATCATGGTTGCCATCATTGATGATGACGAAGTCACTCCTTTCAATCTTCTCTTCATCAGGCATTTGCATCTCAATCCATTCCAAAGCTTTGTCGCGGCTAATGTTGTCGCGGTGCATTATTCGCGCAATACGGATTTCCAAAGGTGCCGACACGCATATTACATAAGGTGCGAAATCCGTAATAATCTGCCTGCCAAAATCGGCTTCAAAATAGATTGCAGATTCTAACCAGGTGAAGTTGGATTGTAGAAAATCTTTTGCCACAACAGGGTGTACTACACTGTTTATTGCGTTGGTGTTATTAGCATTGTCCAACAGGAATTGTGCAATTACAGGCTTGTTCGGTTTGTTCCCTATGTAAGCATTATCGCCAATCAGTTTTTTCAATCCATCTATCACATCTTCATTCTCCCCCATCAGTCGCTTGGCATGGAAGTCGCAGTCATAAACATCGACTCCCTTTCTTCGGAGCATCTCGCACACATAACTTTTTCCAGTGCCTATTCCCCCAGTGATTACTTTAATCTTTTTCATTGGCAGAATAGTGAACAAGTCTGGTATTTGCCTTTTTCAGACTCTCTTTTATGTTGAGAATGATGCTCATTGGCACGTTTTTGTCAGCTTTTAGGTTTA
>JAZLEX010000123.1:0-2992 GCA_045615485.1 Prevotella sp. | reverse complement strand
AACATACTTATAAACCAACCTTCATGGACAACTGAACTTTCACGCAAGGTCTATGATATGCTGATGACCGAAACCATCGACACGAAAGACAAGCAGATAATGGTCTCTGCCATAATGCTGAGCTCTTTGGGAACATTTGACTTCAAGAAACTCAATCTCATGCTGAATGTTTATGCCAACACACAGGACATTGACCTTCAGCAGAGAGCACTTGTGGGCTGGGCATTGAGTTTCGATGATGAACTGCTGAATGTCTTTCCAGAGCAACTGGAACTTGCTGCTGAGATTATGGGCGTGGAAGAGTATGCACAGGATTTGTTTTCATTGCAAATACAGTTGCTGTTATGTATGAATGCGCAGCAAGACAATAAGGTGATTCGTGACGAGATTCTTCCATCCATGATGCAGAACATGAAGATGCCAACATTGGACATAAAAGTGATTGAAGATCCTGAGGAAATAGAGGATTTTCTGGAGCGTGAGGCTGCTGAGGAAAAATTGGAAGAACTACAGGACTCTGCCGAAAAAATGATGGAAATGCAAAAGAAAGGGGCTGATATCTATTTTGAAGGTTTTGCTTCAATGAAAAATTATCCTTTCTTCAGTACTGTTTCCAACTGGTTCTGTCCATTCTATTTCGAACATCCTGAAATGGAGGGAGTGTATAAGGGAGAATCTGTTGAGATTGCAAAGCAACTGTCGCACGCTATGCCGTTTTGTGATTCCGACAAGTATTCCTTTATGTTTACCCTGAATATGGTAATAGACAGAATTCCAAAAAATGTTATTGATGTTCTTGGGCAGGGTGACGTGAAATTGTTCAGCGGTCTGGAAAACATTGCGCAAAATACTATCTCTTTGAGGAATTATTTACAGAACATGTATCGTTTCTTCAAGATTTGCCCAATGAGTAAACGCTTTGTGGATATATTTGACAATAAGAAATATCTGCCATTTGCCAATCAGGCATTAATGTTGATGAGCCAACAATCTGACATGTATGTGGTTCTCGCCAAAATGCTGTTGAACCAAAAAAGATATTCCGATTTGGAGAAATTGATTTCTGTTCATGCACCAATAGCAGATGAGACATCGTTTATTGCTGTAGTGGCAAAATATTATCAGGCAATAGGTGATTCCCTGAAGGCTGAAATGCGCTATAGAATATTGTACCAGCGATGTCCAGACAATTCATCATACCTCAGCGGACTGGCACGATGCTGTTTCAATATTGAGGATTACATTGAGGCTAAAGAACTATATTTGAAAGTTGCCAATTTGCGTCCTGATGACTATAAGGTGCAGTTGAATGTAGCTATTTGCATGACTTACACAAATCAATACGCTGCTGCCATTAAATTGCTTGCAAGACTCTATTATGAGCATACTGACGACATAGATGTTGTCAGGGCATTTGCATGGGCTTATCTTGCTTCAAATAATGCAGAACAGGCAGTAAAGAAATATGCTGAAGTGTTGCAGCATGGTAAATCCGTAAAATCCGATGACAATTTCTATATGGGATTGGCACTGTGGATGGCAGGCAACGTCAGCAATGCAATAGATTATTTCGTCGAAGCTTCCTCGCATTCAGACATTGACAAAAACGATAACGAAAATACTTCGACAAGCTCAGCACAGGCTGATAACGAAAACCGTAAAACCGTAAAACCGCAAAACCGCAAAACCGACATTGACATTGAAGACGCAATACGCAAGGAGGAAGACATTCTGTATAAATATCATATAACAGATGTCCAAACGCAGATAGTTATTGATTTGGTACGGCAGAGATTATGAAACGCACTTCATCTTTTATTTTTCTGTTGCTTTGCATGCTGTTGCTGCCAGCATTGTGCCGAGCGCAATGTGACAGCATCGTTGCTGCAGAACTGCAAAAATATGGAGTTGAGTTTTCCGACAATAATTCCGTTGTAGTGTTCAAAAATGGACAGGAAAAATTTGATGATTTGTTTCCTGCCATACGCAAGGCAAGACATAGTGTGCATCTTGAATACTTCAACTTCCGCAATGATTCCATCGCTTCAATGCTCTTTGATATACTTGCCGAAAAGGTGAAGGAGGGAGTAAAGGTGCGTGCCTTGTTTGATGGTTTCGGAAATGATTCCAATAATCAGCCACTCAAAAAAAAACACTTACGCAACTTGCGCGAGCGTGGCATAGAAATTTATGAGTTCGACCCTATACGTTTCCCATGGGTAAACCATATCTGGCCTCGTGACCATCGAAAAATAGTGGTCATTGATAGCAAGATTGCCTATACTGGTGGCATGAATGTGGCTGACTACTACATAAAAGGTACTCCGCAGGTAGGAACATGGCGCGACATGCATTGCCGCATTGAAGGCAATGCTGTGGATGAACTGCAAAGAATATTCCTGCGCATGTGGAACAAAGTAACCAAACAAAAGATTAGTGACGCTGACTCCAACGAAAACGATAACGAAAACGATAACCATCAACCATCAACCATCAACCACAATGACTCGTTTGATACCTCTGGCTTGAAAATCGACACCACTCCAACATGCGGCAAGAAAATCGTCGGCATAGTAAATCGTGAGCCACACACATCCAACGAAATCATGCGTGTGATGTATTGTACAAGTATTGACAATGCCAAGTCGCACATTCAGATTATTAATCCATATTTCACTCTATTACCATGCGTAAAGAAAGCACTGCGCCGCGCACTCAAGAGAGGTGTAAATGTGGAAATAATGATTAGTCTCAATAGCGATGTGCCACTGACCCCTGATTGCGTATTCTTCCAGGCACACACAATGATGAAATGCGGAGCAAAAGTGTATGTTTACAAGCCAGGATTCCATCATTCTAAAATAATGACTGTTGATGATAGTTTCTGCACCATCGGCAGCACTAATCTTGATGCCAGAAGCCTTTCGTGCGACTATGAAGTAAATGCACTTATTCTCGACCATCATACTACAGCCGAACTGATGGAAATTTT
>JAZLEX010000122.1:0-8010 GCA_045615485.1 Prevotella sp. | reverse complement strand
TGAGGACAGAAAGATTAATGAATGATGGTTCAATCGGCATATTCAGCACTCAGACAGATGGGGTAGCCTGGAGCAAGGAAGACTTAGACGATGAAGACCTTTGGTAAGGTCTGACACCTTATTTTTATATATAAAGCAAATCGGGCACGTTGGCAAACAACGTGCTCGATTTTTTTTGGTTCGCCCAGCACGAACGTATTCTAACGGGTGCAAGTCCCCAAGCCGCCCTGATAACGGGAAGGCTACAGCCAAAGACAAGGGTGTCCGTGGTGACGCGGAATCTGAAGGAAGTCGGCGGCAAAAGGAAAACGGGACGGTTCTGTTGTCCGCTTCTTGCACATGAGACAATGACCAACGGACAAGTAAAGGGGCAGTTGAAAAATACTGGGGGAAAATGTCTGGTCGTAGGTGATTATCTAACAAAAACCGAGATAACCCCCTTGGTATTGCAGATGTCTCTTACGAGCCATCGATGACACTTTCATGCATATCTCGTATATATCTCGTATATATCTCGTATTCATCTCGTATTTATCTCCTATTTTAAATAGTAGATATATATGAGTTGTATAGGAGTTAAAATGCAGTTAAATATGGGTTAAAATTGAGAAAAGATGGATAGAGGTTTTTGTTTTAGTATAGAATACGACCCTTAACCCACAAGCGAAAATTTGGAATTAGGAAATTAGGGAAATAGGGAAGTAGGGAAATAGGGAAATAGGGAAGTAGGGAAGTAGGGAAATAGGGAATTAGGGAATTAGGGAATAAGGGAGTCCCCTAAATCCCTAAATCCATAGATTCATAGATCCCTAAATCCTTAGATTCAAACAACTTATTGCCGATATTTGATTCGTGTGTGGTTGATGGTCTTCAATTTATCCGTCAAAACCATCTTGGCGATGGCAATATCCCTGAACGTTATCGGGCAATCCCGGAAAAATCCTGCTTCAAGTTGTTGGTCTATGAGCCTGTTCACCATTTCGCTTATGCTTGTTTCGGAATAATCAGAAAGAGAACGCGAGGCAGCCTCCACCGTATCAGTCATCATGAGAATAGCCTGTTCGCGTGTGAAAGGATTTTTTCCTGGATATGTGAACATCAGCACATCGATCTGCTCGTCAGGGTGTTCCTCCTTATACTTGTTGAAGAAAAACTTGCATTGCCCTTGTCCATGATGAGTATTGATGAAATCTTTTATTATCTGAGGTACGGCATATTTATCTGCCAACTTCAATCCCTCGGAAACATGGCTTATGACTATTTGTGCACTTTCGACTAAAGACAATTTTTCGTGAGGATTAAAACCTGACTGGTTTTCTGTGAAGAATGCAGGATTGCTCATCTTTCCAATATCGTGGTAAAGAGCCCCTGTTCGTACAAGTTGACGGTTTGCACCTATCTTGTCGGCTACTTCTGCTGCCAGATTACTAACCTGAATGGAGTGTTGGAAGGTGCCTGGAGTAATTTCGCTCAGTTTCCGCAGCAAGGCATTGTTTGTATTGGAAAGTTCGATAAGAGTAACATCTGATGTGAATCCGAATGCCTTTTCTATTCCCCACATCATCGGGTATGCAAAAAGCAATAATATGCCGTTTATGACAAAGTATTGATACATATGTCTGTCAAAGTGGGTGAAATCACCATTTTGCACCAGTTCCAAAGCGTAGAAAGTTACAGCACTGCAAATGGTGACAATCAAGGCGGTGCGGATGATTTGTGAACGACTGGAAAGGTCTTTCAATGATGATATGGCAGAGAAGCCTGCCACAGTCTGGACTATTATAAATTCGTATGGAAAATGCAGTGAGCAAGCACATAGCAGCACCACTATCAAATGTGCTATAAATGCAGTACGTGAGTCCTGAAACACACGAATAAAAATCGGTGCTATGACAAACGGTATGACATAGACATTGAAAAACTGATGTTGCACCATCAGGAAGCATATTATCGGGAAAAATACTATCAGCGAATATATCATCAGCGTGTTACGGAACTTATCGAAATAATCCCTTCTGTATTGAGCAAGGAAAATAGTGAACAGAACAATCAGAATTGCCACAAACATCACCTGTCCGACTTTAATGCCATACGATAGTCCTGAATTATATTTGCGTTTGTTGATTTCTTTCTCATACGACAATAGGATATTGAAAGTTGCCTCATCAACAATTTCGCCCTTATCGATTATTTTCTGACCACTGATAACAGCCCCGTTTGCCAAAGGCAGCGAATTGAGCATCTCTTCCTTGCTCATAGCCGTTTTCATGGAATCAATAAAAAGATTTGCATCAATGTATTCACTGACATTGCAGAGTTTTAGCACCTCCCTGTCATCAGGATTCGACATCAGAATATGCTCATATGCCGCAACAGGGGAATAAATATCTGCCAATCGGACTATCCGCGACTGGTTCATCTCAATTATCCTGATGCTGCTGTTACTATCATTGCTCAAACGGCTGAATTCCGTAGGATTGATAATGCCAGTTTCGTATGCATCACTGAGCCGACCAACAAGACGCTCAACGTCATCCTCTTTCATCGTAGGAAAACTATCGGAAAGCGCCTGATGGAACTTGCGAATCTGTTTTTCAGTAACCCTCTTGTCCAAATGATAATATGGAGCAAAATTCCTCATCAAACTATCGCGCTCTTTCTCAATATCAATCTTGCTTTTCAAGATTGGAAAATCAAAATTGGCAATTAGTGAATTGTGTTTCCATGGTTTACCCAAATTAAATTCCAATGTAGAAGAACTTTCCTGTGGCAAAAAGAATACCAAAATAGCGACAGAGACTACTACAAAGCCTATTTGAGTGAGTAAATACTCAGTTTTTGACTTTTTGTTAAAAGTGTTATTTTTCATATAATTTTATTTTGACAATGCGAAAATACAAAAAAAATAATTATATTCCAAAAAAAAATTGTAATTTTGCAAAAATTTTTAATTTAAAGATAATTTTAGTAGTAATTTAATCGTTTAAATTGTGCATTAAGCATTGTAAATTGAAAAATTTATAAAATTAATAAATTTATAAATAAATCTGTAAATCCGTAAATTACAATCATGAATATCTCTACAAATTCAAAACCAGTCAGAGTCCGTTTTGCACCAAGTCCTACTGGTCCGTTACATATTGGTGGTGTCAGAACCGCCTTGTATAATTATCTCTTTGCACGTCAGAACGGTGGTGAACTTATTTTCCGTATAGAAGACACTGATTCCAGCCGTTTTGTTCCAGGAGCAGAAGAATACATTTTGGAAAGTTTCAAATGGTTAGGCATAACATTTGATGAGGGAGTCTCTTTCGGTGGAAATTATGGACCTTATCGTCAGAGTGAACGTCGGGAAATATATAAGCAATATGTTAAGCAACTGCTTGATGCTGGTAAGGCTTATATAGCTTTCGACACTCCTGAGGAACTGAATGCCAAACGCGAAACAATAGAGAATTTCCAGTATGATGCTACAACACGTGGTACGATGCGCAACTCGCTAACACTTTCTGCCGATGAGGTACAGAAACTTATTGCCGATGGATGCCAGTATGTAGTCCGTTTTAAGATAGAACCTGGTCGCGATGTGCATGTTGATGATATTATCCGTGGCGACGTAAGCATCAACTCGTCTGTGCTTGATGATAAAGTTTTGTTCAAGAGTGCCGACCAATTGCCTACTTACCATCTGGCAAATATTGTTGACGACCATCTGATGCAGGTAACCCACGTTATCCGAGGTGAAGAGTGGCTGCCAAGTGCTCCGCTTCATGTCTTGCTTTACGAAGCCTTT
Organism: Prevotella sp.; assembly: GCA_045615485.1. Taxonomy (GTDB): domain Bacteria; phylum Bacteroidota; class Bacteroidia; order Bacteroidales; family Bacteroidaceae; genus Prevotella. The sequence continues at coordinate 4,217 of JAZLEX010000122.1, read as the reverse complement.
GGATGGAGCGACTCTATGCCAAAATTTGCTCATCTGCCATTATTGCTAAAACCTGTGGGCAATGGTAAACTCTCGAAACGTGATGGTGACAAACTCGGCTTCCCAGTGTTTCCTCTTGAATGGCACGACCCTGTTTCTGGTCAGATTTCATCTGGCTATCGTGAAAAAGGCTATCTGCCACAGGCTGTTGTCAATTTCCTCGCACTTCTTGGATGGAACCCTGGCACAGAACAGGAAATTCTTTCCATGGAAGAACTAATCAAACTATTCGACATTACAAAATGCAGTAAGGCTGGTGCGAGATTTGATTATGTGAAGGGAATATGGTTCAATCAACAATACTTGTTGCAGACTCCAGCAATAGAATGGACAGGTGAATTCCACAAGATTTTAAAGGCTAATGGCATTGAATCCACTCCTGAGCGTGAAGCACAGGTGGTAGAGATGATGAAACAAAAGGTTATTGAATACACCGACAGTACTGGTCAGACTCACAAACGCAACATAAGTTTTGTCAGTGATCTATGGCCATTGTGTAAATTCTTTTTCATTGCACCTGAAAAATATGATAAGGAAGATAAGTTTGTACGCAAAAACTGGAAAGAAGACACTTCCGCAATGATGCAACAGTTGGTTGAAATACTCAACGGCATCAGTGATTTCACAGTTGATAATATGAAACAACAGGTTGACGCATGGGCAGAGGCTACTGGCGTCCGTCCATGGAATGCTTGGAGAGTGGCTTTGGTTGGAACAGGTCAGGGACCAGACATGTATGAGTTGTCAGCATTCCTTGGCAAAGAAGAAACAATCAGTCGCATCAATGCTGCAATTCAATGCCAAGGAGACCCTCTAAATCTCCCTTAGGGAGACTTTGAGTCAGTGTCAGAATGCCAAGGAGACCCTCTAAATCTCCCTTAGGGAGACTTTGAGTCAGTGTCAGTGTCAGAGTCAAAGTCAGTAGTCAGAGTCAGCAGTCAGAGTTAAATTGTAAATTATAATGTCTTTCACATACAATATTTTCATTTGCCTTTATTATGTAGGCGTGGTTATTGCAGGAATATTCAGCAATAAAGTTCGCACCATGCGAAAAGGAGAAAAGGCAACCTTTTCTTACCTGAAACAGAACATGGATCCAAGTGCCAGATACATCTGGTTCCATGCTGCTTCATTAGGTGAATTTGAACAAGGACGCCCTATTATAGAAGAACTGCGTAACAAATATCCTGACTACAAGATTTTGTTGACATTCTTCTCTCCATCAGGTTATGAGGTGCAGAAAAACTATCAGGGTGCGGATTTAATCTGCTATCTGCCAATCGATACTCCTTATCTGGCACAGAAATTCCTCAACACCATCATGCCAGTTATGGCATTTTTTATCAAGTATGAATTCTGGTACAACTATCTGCATATTCTTCATAGGAATAATATTCCTGTATATAGTGTGAGTAGCATATTCCGTGAAGGGCAGATTTTCTTCCGCTGGTATGGTAAGGGATATGCTGAGGTGTTGCAGTATTTCACCCATTTTTATGTTCAGAATGAAAAAAGCCGCCAACTCCTTGAATCCTTAGGTATTCGTGAAGCTACAATAGTCGGAGATACCCGTTTTGATCGTGTTCTCCAAATCAGGCAAAAGGCAAAGAAGTTGCCATTGATTGAACAGTTCATCGGTGACAGCGGAAAAGTTCTTGTTGCTGGTAGCACATGGCCTGGCGATGAAGCTGTACTTATACCTTATTTTAATAATCATCGCGATTGCAAACTGATTATAGCCCCTCATGTGGTAACTGAGGAACATATTGCTCAAATCACGTCACAATGTCAGGTAAGAGTTTTGCGCTATACTGAACTGGAAAACTCACAATTAGATTCCGAATCTGTCAGCGATGCAAATATTCTCATTATCGATTGCTATGGGCTATTGTCATCCATCTACAATTATGGCATCGTAACCCATGTCGGTGGTGGGTTTGACCCTACTGGTGTACACAATGTGCTTGAGGCTGCGGTATGGGATCGTCCTGTAATCTATGGTCCCGACTATACCGACTATCAGGAAGCAATTGGACTCCACGAGTCTGGTGGCGGACTGGTTGTTCAGAATGCAAAAGAATTCAACATAGTATTGGACAGGTTGTTTGCTGACTCCAACTATCTTGTTGAAACATCAGCAAAATCAGGAGCCTACGTCAAATCGCAGCAAGGAGCCATGCAAAAAATTCTGTCAGATATATTTGGTTATAGGTTGTAAGGTTTTAGGAGTTAAAGGAGTTAAAGGAGTTAAAGGAGTTAAGACATTACCCTTGATAACCCATAACCCATAACCGATAACCCACAACCAGGAATAACCGTACAATTAATATCGCAATGGTAAAAAAGTATGATTTTCTCATTATCGGTTCTGGTGTGGCTGGTATGAGTTGTGCCCTAAAGATTGCAAGAGCACATAAAGGAAAAATTGCAATCTTATGTAAGACAACTATCGAGGAGGCCAATACTGCTAAGGCTCAGGGCGGTATCGCGTCGGTTACCAATCTGCTTGTTGATGATTTCGAAAAGCATATCAACGACACGATGATTGCAGGCGACTATATCAGCGACCGCGAGGCTGTGGAACAGGTGGTACGCAATGCTCCACAGCAGATTATGGAACTGGTGCAGTGGGGTGTGAACTTCGATAGGAACAGTGATGGTAATTTTGATTTGCACAAGGAAGGCGGACATAGCGAGTTCCGTATTCTCCACCATGCCGATGACACTGGAGCAGAGATTCAGCGCGGACTTATTGCTGCAGTGCGCCAACATCCTGATATTGATGTGCTCGACAATCATTTCGCAGTGGAGATTATCACTCAACATCATCTCGGCAGAAGGGTCACTCGTCGCACTCCTGATAAGGAATGCTATGGGGCATACGTGCTCAACCCTAAGACTGGAAAAATCGACACTTATCTGGCCAAGGTAACTGTTATTGCTACAGGCGGAATTGGGGCGGTCTATTCCACTACTACAAATCCTAACATTGCTACAGGCGATGGCATTGCTATGGTCTATCGTGCAAAGGGCATTGTAAAAGATATGGAGTTTGTACAGTTTCATCCAACTGCTCTCTACAATCCTAAGGAAACGCACCCAGCATATCTTATCACAGAGGCTATGCGTGGATATGGCGGTATATTGCGACTTCCTGATGGCAGTGAGTTTATGCAGAAATATGATGAACGGCTTTCACTTGCACCGCGAGATATTGTTGCACGTGCAATCGACAAGGAAATGAAAATCCATGCTCTCACTCATGTCTGCTTAGACGTTACCCATAAAGATCCAGAGGAGACAAAGCACCATTTCCCAAATATATACCATAAATGCCTCAGTATCGGCATTGACATCACAAAGGAATATATCCCTGTAGTGCCTTGTGCGCATTATATGTGTGGTGGTATCAAGGTCAATCTGAACGCACAGACTACTATCGGTCGTCTTTATGCCATCGGTGAATGCAGTTGCACTGGTTTGCATGGAGGAAACCGATTGGCAAGCAATTCGCTCATTGAGGCTGTGGTCTATGCTGATGCAGCAGCCAAGCATATTTTAGAAGTTGTTGACGACTATGATTTCAACAATCAGGTGCCAGAGTGGAACGATGAGGGAACCATGACCAATGAGGAGAAAATCCTTATTGCCCGCGATGTTACTGAAGTGGAGGAGATTATGAGCACGTATGTTGGCATTGTGCGGAGTGATTTACGACTGCATCGTGCATGGGAACGTCTCGACTTGCTCTATGAGGAGACAGAGCATCTGTTTAAGCGTGTTAAGCCAACAAAGGATATTTGTGAACTCCGCAATATGATTAATGTTGGTTATCTCATCACCCGTCAGGCTTTAGAGCGCAAGGAAAGCCGAGGGTTGCATTTCACAATTGATTATGGCAAACATGCATTAGATTAGGAAATTAGGAAATTAGGAAATTAGGAATTTAGAAATGGAAAATGTTGTATGGTTTATATTAATTCCAAATTCCCATCAATCGGTGCGCAGGACTTACGGAGCCAATCGCATTCTGCATTGTCAAGATGAGGTGACAGTCGTTGGAAGACATGCTGATGATAGGTGTCTATCCATTGCTTTTCTGTCTCTGTGAGCATGCTTACATCAATGATGGATTTATCGTAAGGACAAAGTGTAAGCGTTTCAAACTGGAAAAAGTT
>JAZLEX010000121.1:0-28972 GCA_045615485.1 Prevotella sp. | reverse complement strand
AACTCCTCCGCAGCCTTTTTCTTCCAATACTCCTGCATGCTCTTTTTCAGAGTCCATTTCTGGTATTCCTCTGGAGTCATGAATATCGGAGCATTCACATACCCACCATTAATCTTGCTGCCGATTACGTAGTAGCCTAATGTGTCTTTATATTCTGCCTCCTGTTTGATGTTTTCAGGAAATGCCAGGTCGGCAGTACCTTTCTTCAAGTCGCCATTGTCGAGAGGTGAGGTCTTTTGCACCTTCCATCTTGGGTTGAGCAGTGAATCAGGAATTGTCTCATCTTCGAGAATAAGTTCGTTCATCACCACCTTTTTTTTCTCCTTCTTCTCGTCAGCACCCTTTGGAGCCTTTTCTGGAGTCGGTCTGCCAGCCATGGCAGGTTTGCCGCCTGTGCTGGTGGCAGAAACCGAAGTCCCAGACCGCCGATTGGCAGCAGGGCGAGTGTTATCGTCTTGTGCAACAGCAACAAAACTGATAAGAAGAATCAATATGTAGAAAAAAACTTTTTTCAAATATATATTTTTCCCGGACTTCCCGGATTGTCCGGACTTTCCGGATTTTCCGGATTTCCCCAAACCACTACTTTATCATTGTCAATGCCCGCTTTATCAATTGTTCCACCGAGATATCAGGATTGTCCTTCACTATCTCATTCACAACCTTATGAGTAGGACCAGCAGCAAAGCCAAGCATGGTCAAAGCCGACACAGCCTCGTTGACCACTTCCATATTGACATTCGAAGTATTCTGAGCCATGCCTGCACCCATAAATTCAAGTTCGTTAAACTTGTCGCTCAATTCCACGATTATACGTGCAGCACTCTTTGGCCCTATGCCTTTTATCCTCTTCAGCATTTTATCATTGCCCGCAGCAATGACACCGCACAGTTCGTCGAGCGTCATTTCCGACAGAATCATGCGTGCAGTATTTGCACCTATGCCATTTACAGTAATCAGCATCAAGAACACTTCGCGCTCTCGCTTCGACAAAAAGCCATACAAATCGTAAGCATCCTCGCGAATAGCCTCATACACATACAGTTTTGCTTCTTTTTGTCCCTGTATCGCACTATAAGTATTTACCGAGATACTCAATCCATATCCCACGCCATTAGCGTCAATAACCACATACGCTGGTGTTAACTCAGCGATCTCACCTCTAATGAAATCTATCATTTCAACTTAAAAATGTTATATATAACATTAAGTAAACGCAGTTTTCATCAATTTATTATATTCAACTTTCACAAATTGTAAATTGGGTTTTCGGTTTTAAGGTTATGCGGTAAAAAGTGCCGAAGGTGCGGAATAATATTAGGGAGGGGGGTAGGCTCTTTTTCTCCGACCAACGGTCGGCTTTTTGGTTTTTTATCTAAAAACTAAAACCAATTGTAGTTTCCTGATTTAGGTTGACTACTTCGTGCCTTATAACTGAAGTAGGTTGACTCTGGTTAATATTATCCCTGATTAGGGTTTACTGGTCCGTTTGTTATCACTATTTTGGTTCCGTGGATGCATACCCTCCCCATGCTAACCAAAGATCGTACAGACACGATACAGAAAGTATGGGATGTCTGCCACACCATGTACCTGTGCTTTAAATCCCTTCATATTGGCATTGAGTGATTCAGCAGCAGCATTGGATGAACGTCTGATGAAATAGTTCAATAACTCCTCTTCCTTTTGTTTGATGCAATCCCTAGCTGACTTGATTTCACGTAGAGTACACTTCGCCACCTTGTCGTACCACTTGTGTAGCTTCTCCCGAGCTTGTTCCCTGTCCAGCTTCTTGTTGCTGAAAATACTCCGCACACGGCGCATGTACATTTTTCCGTGGATGACCCTCTATGTAGCACTAATGCTGACATCTACCCCCTCGAGTAAATTTTGTACGTTGAGGAAAAATGATTACCTTTGCATTATCATTATCAAACTCTTAATCCAATGACAGACTCCAGCGAAAAAGAATTACTCTACGGCATAGTTTCTCTGATGCTTCCAGAAAGCATACTAGATTGCTTTGACATTGTCAAAGTAGATGAGGTTGATATACCAGCAACCGATCAGCCATTCCGCCCTTACAAGCGTATGGTCAACCTATATCTTGACGAGCGTGACAACCGTACATCCGGGCAGCAAGACTACCAGCCCAATGGTTTTACCGAGTACACGCATGTGTCGGACTTTCCACTGCGTAACCGTCTGGTCACCCTTCATATCCGCAGACGCAGATACAAGGATGCGGAAGGCAAGAACGCTGTATTGTGTGAATATCCGCTAAAGGCAGAAGGCACCAGCATCTCACCAGAGTTTGCTGATTTTTTAAAAGGAACACCTGGATAACAAAGCTGTGTCTGCCAGTACGGTCGGTTACTTCTATGGCATGGATGGACGCTATCTGCACCGTGCATACAAAGATCACCTGAGTGATTATCCCACATGGGAGCAGAAGGATCATGCCAAGGAATGGATATTGCTGCCCGAGAACATGGGACTTCATCTTTCTATAGACGAGACCTCAATCGGTGGCTACGTGTACACAATTCTCTCACGCAAGGATACCAAGGGCAAGAAGACAGTCATAGCAATCATCAAGGGAGTAAAATCCGCAGAGGTAAGCCGTAAGTTGCTTGAGATACCAGAGGACCAACGCAAGAAAGTCATTGATGCAAGCATGGATTTCTCCAACAGCATGAAGCTGATTGTCAAGACGGTATTCCCGCAGGCGGTAATCTCGTTGGATAGGTTTCATGTCATACAGGATCTCATCGCCCACATGATGGATACCTATACCGACGTACGCAGAAGACTTGAGGTCGAGGAAAAGCATGAGCGAGCAGCATATTATAAAAAGGTGGACGCATGCACCAAGAGAAGAAAGCAGTACAGAAAGAACAATCCAAAGAACTACAAGGGCAAGAAACGTGGACGCAGACCAAAGTACAAAAAGTCTGACTTCAAACCAAGTGTGATGGAGAACGGGGAATCAAAGCGTGATTTCCTCAGACGTTGTTTCAAAACTCTCAAACAGAATCCCGACAAGTGGAGCGATGAACAGCTACAGCATATGCAGATACTATTCCGTGCCTATCCGGAAATCAAGGAGGCATATGACCTGAAGGAGGAATTCCGCAACCTTTATTGGAGTAAAAGAACGGATCCCGAGTACAAGGATAAAGTTCTATCAACAGAGGAGAGAAATATCCTCAAAGAGAAGGTCAGGGATAATCTGCATACATGGTATGACAATGTCAACAAAAGCAAATGCCCAGGCATGAAGTCTTTCAAAAGAACTATCAAGCAGCGAGAAGAAGACTTGCTCAACTACTATGAAACCTTTGTGACCAATGCAAACGCAGAATCACTGAATTCAGGTATCAAGGCTCTGAGAACTGAGGTCAAGGGAGTTTCTGATCTGCCTTTCTTTTTCTTTAGGGTGTGTAGGATTTATGGATAAACCGACTCGAGGGGGTAGATGTCAGCATTAGTGCTACACAGAGGGTCATCCACGGAAAAATGTACATGCGCTCCGCACACTACAAATAAGCGAATAACCTTCCCTTATCTTGGGAGCTTCCTTGAACAGTATCTTGGCACGTTTGGCTTGTGACTTACTCCATTTGCCCCCTGCCTTATACAACAGGCCTCTGGAACGAGTGAACAACTCGACCTTGCTGTCTCCGTTTGAATAAGTCTCAGGTTTGTATTTCTGCTTGCGCTTGCGTTTTGGACCACGCTTCTTACCTCTGGGTGTCTTGCAAGTCTTGTTCTTGGCATACCATTCTCTATTGTATGCACGTTTCTTGGCTTTCTCCTCTTCTTTCTGCTTGAATTCAGCCGCCGCTTTCTTTGTCTCCGTTACAGCAAGACGCTTGAAACGGAGGCGCATCTCATCAAGACCTTCGCAGAGGCGCTGGATGATGTGAAAACAGTCGATGACTATCGTTGCTTTAGGAAAACAAGTCGTAATGATGGCGTACATAGAGTCGCTGAAGTCCATCGTCACCTCCTCCACGAGTGAACGGTCCTCAATGCTCATCTTCATGAGAATAGCCGACACAACTTCTGCCTTCGTTCCTCTCACTACAGCAATTACGCCGCCACGCTTGCCATGTGCATCCTTGTTGGAGAATATGGTATAAACCTCATCGCACAAAGTTGTCTCGTCAATGCTGCACCTCTTGCCGATGTTCTTAGCAAGCAAGACCCATTCCTTGGCATGTTCCTTCTGGTCCCAGTCTTCGAAGTCGCTCAAGTGATACTTGTAATAGCGGTTCAGCGTACTACCGTTCAGACCGAAGAACCTGGCAACGGAATTGGACGTGACGGGGTAGTTATATAGCACCGTCTTTAAAAAAAAGACCGAACTCGACTGATATCTCGGTTCCGTCTGCCTTCATCGGGTAGTTGTTAAGGATGATATTATGCCCGTCTGCATCCTTATAGCGTCTGCGACGGACATGAAGCATTACCTTCCTGTTGCGGATGGGATAATCCTGATAAGTCGTGTACTCTGAGAAACCATTGCACTTGAGTCCCAGATTCTCGCCTTCACGGTTGTCACGTTCGTCCAGATAGATATGGAGGATTGTGGGAAACAGAATGTCCAGCTCTTTGGATCCATCGTTCTCCTTTTCCTCAACTTTGGTTATCTCAAACCAGTCTATTATACCATCTGGAAGAAAGAAACTGGCGAAGAATTCATAATTGTATGGTGTCTTGTTTGCTTTCATGGTGCAAAGGTACTAATTTCCCTCCATACTTTCTGTATCGTGTCTGTACAAATCTTTGGTTAGCATGGGGAGGGTATGCATCCACGGAACATTTCACTTGCGCCGAGCGAGAACTGAGGGGCAAGCATATTGATGTCCTCAAGGCAGCCGCCACCGCAAAGATAGTTGCAGAAGAGGGCTTCAAACAACTCGCTGTATTGGAAGGCGTTCCAACTCGCATCCCGCTTTCCAAGGCTCGAATCAATGAGTTTACACATACCAAGACGTTCAAAAACGTCCATTATGTGAAAAATTCCACCGAATGTTGCTATAGTTTCAGATTTTATTTGTACCTTTGCCACGTCAATCAGATTTTTGCTTGTTTTTTGCAGCACAAAATTAGGTGAAATTTCTGACATGGCAAAATCCTGAGCAACTTTTTGTTGCTCAGGACCTTAAAAAAATAAAATAATATAGTGCTGCGGAATTAAGGAGTTCCATAAGGTGATTACCGAAAAACCGCAAAACCGCATTACAGATTTACAATTTACAATGTACAAATTATTTACAATTTAACCGTAAAACCGTAAAACCGCAAAATATGATTGGAATATTTGACTCAGGATATGGCGGACTTACTATATTGCAGAAATGTAGAGAACGGCTGCCAGAATACGATTACATATATTTAGGCGACAATGCACGTACCCCATACGGTTCTCGCTCGTTTGACATAGTTTATGAGTTTACTCGTCAGGCTGTGAAAAGGCTTTTTGATATGGGTTGCCATCTTGTGATTATTGCATGCAATACAGCTTCTGCCAAAGCGTTGAGGAGTATTCAGCAAAACGATTTACCTAAATGGGATCCAGAACGCAGAGTACTGGGAGTAATCCGTCCGACGGCAGAAATTATTGGCAACCTGACAAAAACCCGCCATGTAGGTATCGTGGCTACTACAGGAACAATAAATTCCTGTTCTTATACCTTGGAAATAAAGAAACAGTTTCCTGATATAGCTGTGGTTGGCGAAGCCTGTCCACTTTGGGTTCCAATCGTAGAAAATAATGAGTGCAACACAGAGGGAGCAGATTATTTTGTAAAGAAAAACATTGACAACCTGCTTGCTAAAGATGATAAAATAGACACTATTATCCTTGGTTGTACACATTATCCAATACTTATCGATACGATAAGAAAACATGTTCCAGACGGCATTACACTTGTACCGCAAGGCGAATACATAGCCATGGCATTGCACGATTATCTTATGCGCCATGCCGAAATAGACAGCAGGTGTACAAAAAACGGAACTTGCCAATACCTTACTACAGAAAACAGTGATAAGTTCCGTGAAAATGCTCAAATCTTCCTGCACGAAGAAGTGAATGTGGTAACAATCAGATTGTAGTAAAACTCTGACACAGACACTGACTCGGACACTGACTCGGACTCTGACTCGGACACTGGCTCTGACTCTGACTCTGACTCTGATGATAACCGTAAAACCGCAAAACCGTATAACCATATAACCGTAAAACTTATATAAATAATGTTAAGGGTTGGCTGATTTTGTGGGCTATAACAGCATTTTTATATATCTTTGCACGCGGAAACTCAAAATAGAATTTGAGTTTTGTACAAAGGTGTAATGTAACTGTATAACAAACAATCATTTAGGTGTATGAAAATAAAAATTTATTCTTTTACAATAGCAATATTTTTTACTTTGTGGGTTAATGCTCAGGAATCGACTCTCGGTATTGATTTGCAAAAGGCCATAGATATTGCATTGGCTGAGAATCCTACTATCCGTGTTGCAGACAAGGATGTAAAACTTAAAGAAATTGCAAAAAGTGAGGCTTGGCAGCAATTATTGCCAACAATTTCGGCAAATGGACAAATTCAGCATACATTGTTGGCCGCAGAAATGAAACTTAATGGTAATGTGTTTAAAATGGGACAGGACAATACCAACACAGCAGCTGTCGTTGGTACTGTGAACTTGCCTGTGTTTGCTCCATCAATTTATCGCACGATAAAACTCACAAAACAGGATATTCTGCTTGCCAAGGAAAAGGCGAGGTCGAGTCGTTTGGATCTTGTAAACCAGGTGACAAAGGCGTTTTATGGCTTATTGCTTGCACAGGAATCGCGTGATGCCCTGCAACAGAGTTACGATGTGAGCAAGAAAAATTTTGAACTGGTAAATAATAAATATAAGGTGGGAACGGTTAGCGAATACGATAAGATTAGTGCTGAGGTGCAAATGCGCACAATGAATTCATCGTTGGTCAGTGCTAAGAATGCCGTGACAATAGCAGAACTGAACCTAAAGGTTCTAATGGGTGTTACTGCTGATTTGAAAATTGTTGCTGACGACAAACTCGTGAACCATGAGAAAGACCTTGTATTTGTCAGTGATACTGGCACAGACAACGAATTGAACAGCAACAACAGTGCTTTGAAACAGTTGGACTTGAGCTACGAACTGTTGCAAAAAACAAAGAAACTCCAATATGCAAATTTCATGCCGTCGGTATCGTTCCAACTTTCGGCACAGTATCAATCGCTGTATAATCTTAACTGGAAATTATGGGATTATAAATGGGCTCCAAGTTCTAATTTTATAATCAACCTCACCATTCCTTTGTTTACCGCCAGCAATTTCACTAAGCTCAAGACTACAAAGGTGCAGATGTCGCAATTGCTCGACACTAAGGAAAACACTCGCCGCCAATTGTCTGAATCGCTCGAAGCCTATCGGGAAAACATGGCATCGGCTATAGTTGCAACAGAAAGCAACAAAGAGGCTGTGCTTCAGGCAGAAAAGGCTTTGATGATTGCTGAAAAGCGTTACGATGTAGGCAAGGGTACTATTTTGGAACTTGACCAGAGTGAAGTGGCACAGGCTCAAACCAAACTCACTTATTATGAGTCAATATATAACTACCTTGTCAATAAAGCCGACTATGAATATACATTAGGCAGAAAATATTAAAGAGACTGAAAAATATATGAACAAGAAATTTTTATTTTTGATGTTTGTCCCTGCATTTTTGTTCAGCATGAGTTCATGCGACAAAAAAAAGGATGGTGCTATGCAGGAAACACCGCTTGTAAAACTTGCCACTGTTAAGTCAGAGGCTATCCAACAGGAAGAGGTTTATACCGCTACTGTGGAGAGTGATGTGAAAAACAACATTGCCCCTAATATGGCATATAGAATCCAGAAAATCTATGTTGATGTTGGCGATGTTGTAAGTAAAGGACAGGTTGTTGTGCAACTCGACGTTGCAAATCAGGACCAGCTGAGTCTGCAGATTCAAAGTCAGATTGCACAGGCTCAAAGCCAGATTGCACAGATGCAAAACCAAGAGGCTGAGTTCAAACGCATGGCTGAACTTTACAAGATGGGGGGTATTTCAAAGTCAGAATACGATGCAGCACAGACACAGCTCACTGTGCAGAAAAAAGCTGTTGCCATTCAAGAAAGTCAGGTACAGTCACTCCGCCGTCAGTTGGCACAGATGAGTCAGAACACACGCTTAGTAAGTCCTATCAGCGGAGTTGTTACAGCCCGTAACTACGATGATGGAGATATGTTTGGCGCTCAACCTATTCTGACTGTAGAGCAGCTTAATCCTGTGAAACTGAAAATCAATGTGTCGGAATCTTACTACAGCCAGGTTAAGAACGGCATGAAAGCAAGTATTGACCTTGATGCTTATTCTGGCGAAGTGTTTGAAGGCAAAGTGACAACTGTCTATCCTTCAATCGACGAAAGCACACACACATTCCCTGTTGAAATTACCGTAGTGAACAAAGGCGGCAAGGTGCGTCCAGGAATGTTTGGCAGAGCGCACCTCAGTTTGGGAGAAATTGAGCGAGTAGTCTTACCAGATGAAGCAATTGTAAAACAGGTAGGTGCTGGCGACCGATATGTTTATACATATAAGGACGGCAAGGTTACTTATCAGAAAGTTGAACTGGGCAAGCACTTTAAGGACAAATACGAGGTGCTGAGCGGACTGACGGCTGGCCAGCAAATAGTAATTGCCGGTATGTCACGACTGAGCAATGGCCGTGAAGTTAAAGTTGATAAATAATTCAATTGGTCGTTTAGTCCCTTGGACAGGCTCAGGAACTATAACTCTGACTACTGACTACTGACTACTGACTCTGACTCAAAAAAGTCCAAAAACACACAAATTCGTAAAATCTGTAAATCCGTAAATCTATAAAATAAATCTGTAAATCTGTAAATCCGTAAATTAATATCATGAGTTTATACGAAGGGGCTGTTAAACGCCCGATTATGACCACGCTTTGCTTTGTGGCAGTTGCAATATTCGGTTTGTTCTCTTTGGCTAAGTTGCCAATCGACTTGATGCCAGATATTGAGACCAATACCATTATGGTGATGACATACTACAACGGAGCATCGGCAAGCGATATAGAAAACAATGTTACCCGCCCACTTGAGAACACCCTCAATTCTGTGGAGCATTTGAAACATGTCACTTCAAAATCCCGCGACAACGTATCTGTGTTGACACTCGAATTTGAATTCGGTTACGACATTAACGACCTTACAAACGATGTCCGCGACAAACTGGATATGGTGTCGAACGCATTACCTAAAGATGCCAACACACCTATTCTGTTCAAGTTCTCCACCGACATGATTCCTATCATCATCTTGTCGGCAACTGCGGAAGAGAGCCAGAAGGCGCTTTACAAAATTCTGGACGAAAATGTTGCCAATCCACTTGCACGTGTTGATGGTGTGGGTACGGTGTCTATTTCTGGTGCGCCAGAACGTGAAATCAATATCTACATGGACGCTGCTAAGATGGAGGCGTATGGCATTTCGCCAGCTACCGTAAGTTCTGCCATTTCTGGCGAAAACCAGAATGTAACGGGTGGTGTGGTTGATATCGGTACACAGACCTTTACAGTCCGTGCCGAAGGTGAATTTTCCGACCCTAAGCAGATGGAGAATGTTATCGTTGGCAGCAAGAACGGTACTAATGTCTATCTGCGAGATGTTGCACGCATCGAGGATAACGTTCAGGAACGTTCACAACAGACTTTTACCAATGGCAAACAGGGCGCAATGATAATAGTGCAGAAGCAGAGCGGTGCCAACTCTGTGAATATTGCTAATAAAGTACACGAACTTCTGCCAGACTTGCAGAAGACCTTGCCATCCGACGTGCAACTTGGTATAATCGTCGATACATCCGACAATATCAAGAATACAATCCGCACGTTGTTTGAAACAGTGATGTATGCACTTGTCTTCGTTGTACTTGTGGTATTTGTATTCCTCGGACGATGGAGAGCAACGGTAATTATCTGTCTCACAATCCCGATGTCGCTGATTGCATCATTTATCTACCTTTATGCTACAGGCAGTTCACTGAATATGATATCCATGTCGTGTCTGTCAATTGCTATCGGTAACGTGGTTGATGATGCCATTGTGGTGCTCGAAAATGTTACCACCCATATTGAAAGAGGTTCGAAGCCTGACCGTGCATCAGTACATGGTACCAACGAAGTTGCCATTTCCGTTATTGCATCTACACTGACCATGATAGCAGTTTTCTTCCCTCTGACAATGGTGACGGGTATGGCTGGTGTATTGTTCAAGCAATTGGGCTGGATGATGTGTATCATCATGACTATCTCTACGCTTTCAGCATTGTCGTTTACTCCAATGCTGACATCCAACTTCCTGAAATTACAGAAGAAGCAAAGTGCTATATTCAAAAAGATATACACTCCGATACAGAAACGTCTCGACATACTTGACGACTGGTATGAAAAAAGAATCAACTGGGCTGTGCGCCATCGTTGGACCGTTATATGCAGTTGTATCGGATTTTTTGTCTTGAGTATTCTCGTAGCAGCAGTTGTAGGTATCAAGAGCGAGTTTATGCCAGCCAATGACTCTGGTCGTGTTGGTGTCACACTTGAAATGCCTATCGGTACGCGGGTTGAGGTTTCGAGGCAAGTAGCAGAAAAACTCACCAACATCTGGATGGAACGATATGGGGCAGATTTGAAGAGATGTAACTTTACTGTCGGTCAGGCGGATGACAACAACACATTTGCCTCATTGAGTGACAACGGCTCGCATATTATCAAGTACAACATACAGTTTGTACCTTCCAATGAACGAAAGATTGGATTGATACAGATTTGTGATGAGATGCGTGCCGACTGCAAAAAAATCCCAGAACTTGCAAAATTCAATGTCATGCTCGGTGGTGGCAACAACTCAATGGGTGGTCAGAATATGGCTACTTTCGAAGTATATGGCTACGACCTCGACGCGACATACGATGTAGCCCAGAAACTTGCAAAGAAATTCCAGGATAGTCCGATGATTTCACAAGTCAATATTTCCCGCTCCGACTATCAACCAGAGGTGGTGGTGAATTTCGACCGCGACAAACTGGCATTGCAGGGACTCACACTCGCCACAGCAGCCAACACTGTAAGGAATGCCATTACAGGTTCTCTAATGTCATACTATCGTGAAGATGGTGATGAATACGACATAAAGGTTCGCTATGAACCACAAGACCGTCAGTCGATTGAAGCCATTGAAAACATGCTGATACCAAACACACAAGGCAAGGCTATCCGTGTTCGCGATGTTGCTACAGTTGAGGAGTCAACCATTCCACCACAGATTGAACGTAAAGACCGTGAACGTGTTGTCACCGTAACCGCTATCATGAAGAAAGGCTATGCCCTGTCGGATGGTGTGGAATATGGAAATAAGATGGTTCAGGAAATAGGAATACCTTCGGGAATTGTCTGCAAAGTTGCAGGTTCGTACGAAGACCAGCAAGACTCCAACAGAGACCTCGGTACATTGGCACTATTGGTTATCATCCTTGTGTTTATAGTAATGGCAGCACAGTTTGAATCATGGTCATATCCGTTTATTATCATACTCTCACTTGTGTTTGCACTCTCAGGAATCATCTTTGCACTGGTATTCACTGGTACATCAATAAACATCATGTCAATGCTTGGTGCCATAATGCTTATCGGTATAGTTGTAAAGAATGGTATTGTGCTCATCGACTACACCCAGTTGAAGCGTGAACAGGGATTTGGACTTATCCGTGCAGCGGTAACAGCAGCCCGTAGCCGTTTGCGTCCTATCCTCATGACCACTCTGACTACCATTCTCGGTATGGTGCCATTGGCAGTCAGTCAGGGTGTAGGAGCTGAGATGTGGCGTCCACTCGGTATTTCCATCATCGGTGGTCTGACCGTTGCTACCTGTCTTACACTTATCTATGTGCCATCCATGTTCTGCATCTTGGGAGGTAGCGGAATAAAGGCAAAGCGCAAAAAATTTGCCCGTAAGCTTGAATTGGAGAAGTATTGGCAGGAGAATAAGGATAAAGAAACATTCAAAAAGAAGAAATAACCATGAAAGCAATAATGATATCGTTCGATCAGGCTCACTACGATGGCGTGATAGAGGCACTTAATAATTCGCTTGCACGAGGTTTCACCATGTTTCCTACCACTCAAGGACGCGGTTCAAAGACAGGCGACCCACACATGGGCACACATGCCTGGCCGTCAATGTGCAGCACGGTTATAACAATCGTAGAAGACGAAAAAGTAGAACCATTGCTCAACAGATTAAAAGCACTCGACAAATCCTACGAGATGCTCGGTCTTCGTGCCTTTGTTTGGGATATTGAAAAAACAATATAGTAACTCAATTCAACTTTCGCAAGCTCCAGTTGATTAGAAGTTAAGGAGTTAACTCAATTTTCTTGGAACAACTCTTTCAAAACATATACAACATTGTATGGAGTCCTGCACTTATAGTGCTACTCATTGGTGCAGGACTCTATTTTACAATAAGGACCAAAGGCGCACAAATCAGGTTGTTTCCTGAAATGTTCAGGCTGCTGTTCGGGAAATTGCAATCGGACAAGAACTCCGTTGGCGTTTCATCGTTTGAGGCATTATGTATCTCACTGTCAGGACGAGTTGGTACAGGAAACATCGTTGGAGTAGCAACAGCAATTGCTTTCGGTGGACCAGGTGCTATTTTTTGGATGTGGTTTATTGCCTTTATTGGAGCTTCGACAGCATTTGTTGAAGCAACATTAGGACAGAAATACAAAACCCTGCACAATGGACATTATAGCGGTGGTCCGTTCAATTATATTGAGTTCGCACTTAAGCAGCGGTGGTTAGCCGTTGTTTTTGCATTGTTGTGCATCACTGGCAATGGTACTTTAATTGTATCTGTACAAACAAACAGCATCACAACCGCATTTCAAAATTCATTTCACGTTTCTCCTATTTGGACCGTTATAGGAATTGCAGTGTTATTGTTCCTGGTAATTGTCGGTGGGGTGAAACGAATTGCCAGATTTGCTTCTATTGTCACCCCATTTATGGCGATAGGATATCTCTGCTTTTCGCTTTTTATCATCGCTACGTACTGGAGAGAGATACCAGGTATCTTTGTATTGATTTTCAAAAGCGCATTTGGTTTCGGGTCAATGTTTGGAGGTATGATTGGTAGTGCTATTGCGTTTGGCATCAAGCGTGGATTGTTTTCTAATGAAGCAGGACAAGGCAGTGGTGCGATAGTGGCTGCATCTGCCGATGTGGAATATCCAGCACAACAGGGACTCGCACAATCATTCTCCGTCTATGTTGACACTCTATTAGTATGCACCTCAACGGCATTGATGATTCTCTGCACAGGAAATTATAATGTATTCGATTCGGCAGGAAACATCATAGTGGAAAACGCACCTCAACTCGGTGCAAATTATGTGGGCTTCACCCAGGCGGCAATAGATACAGTTTGGAATGGAGTAGGCAGTGGATTTGTTGCTATTGCATTGGCATTTTTTGCTTTTACCACTGCATTGGCATATTATTTCTATGCAGAGTCAAGCATATTTTACATATTCAAAACGAATAGAAATGCTCAAAGCAAAAATGAATTGATAACCATAACGGTATATCGCTGCGTGTATTTCGGTATGGTGTTCCTCGGAGCGGTGACGACTGCCGATTTTGTATGGACTATCGGTGATATTGGGGTGGGATTAACTACATGGCTTAACGTAATCGTGCTCCTGATTCTCTGCCCAAAAGCCATCGCTTGCCTTAAGGAATATGAAACCATAAGGCGGTCTAAGCATTAGAGAATTAGGAATTGCTCATTCCTTCTGACCAAAGGAGAAGCTTGTAGATTAGAGCCATGCGGATTAGTTTGCCATTACCGACTTGACGGAAATAAGCCGCACGAGGGTCGGAATCAACCTCTGTGAGAATCTCATTAACCCTTGGCAGAGGATGCAGAATGCGCATGGTAGGCTTTGCTCTTTCAAGCTTTTCGAGATTCAACACAAAACTATCCTTGACCTTATCAAATTCTTCCTGATCGAGAAAACGCTCTTGTTGCACACGAGTCATATAGAGAATGTCTATTTCAGGCATTACCTCCTCAAGAGTTTTAACCTCTTTCACTATGTTGCCTACCTTATATTGCGATGGCAGCTTGAGTTCATCGGGAGCAATAAGAATCACTCTTACATTCTGGTAGCGTGAGAGTGCCTGAATAAGCGAGTGAACAGTCCTGCCGAATTTCAGGTCACCACAGAAACCGATAGTGAAATTGTCTAAACGTCCTATCTCCCTGCGAATGGTGAGTAAGTCGGTGAGAGTTTGAGTTGGATGAGCATGACTACCATCTCCAGCATTTATAATAGGGATACTGGCCACCTGGCTTGCTTCGAATGGAGCACCTTCGGTATGGTGGCGCATGGCTATTATGTCGGCAAAATTTTCAACCACACGCACAGTGTCCTGTACGCTTTCGCCCTTGCTTACTGATGAACTCTTAGCATCAGCAAAACCTAATACCTGTCCACCAAGTTCCATCATAGCAGCGGTGAAACTAAGTCGTGTACGTGTGCTTGGTTCGTAGAAGAGAGTTGCAAGTTTTTTGTTACGGCAAACCTCACGATATTTCTCTGGGTTTTCTATAATATCAAAAGCCGTTGTGATGAGTTCATCAATTTCAGATGTACTGAGATCCATTATGTCTATTAAATGTCGCATATATGGTTTTATAGATTTACAATTTACAATTTAACCTCATAACCGTAAAACCGTACAACCGTAAAACCGAATTACAGATTATTACGGAAGGTTAATAGACCTTGGATTTCTTTAGGGTCTATGTAGTTTTGCTTTGCAGCGACTTCAATCAGAGTGTCAAAATTTGACAGACTAACGTTCTTGACACTAGCATCACTTAAACGTTGGAGTCCTTTTTTCAATCCGTATGTGAAAATACTTACGATACCAAGCACCTCGGCTCCTGCTTCACGCAAGGTATTTACTACATCAATACAACTGCCCCCTGTAGAGATAAGATCTTCGACAACAACAACCTTTTGTCCTTTTTCCAGTCGGCCTTCTATCTGATTGCCTCTACCATGATCTTTTGCATTGCCACGGACATATCCCATTGGCATATTGAGAATTGTTGCAGCGATTGCAGCATGGGCAATACCTGCAGTACTGGTTCCCATAAGAACCTCACATTCCGGGTATTCTCTTTTTACTGTTTCGGCAATTGCATTTTCTACGATTGTTCGCGCTTCAGGATAAGAAAGGATGATGCGATTGTCGCAATAAATAGGACTCTTTATACCACTTGCCCATGTGAATGGGTCGTGTGGACGCAGAAAAACGGCCTTGATTCTAAGTAATTGTTCTGCGATTTCAATTTCCATATTTTTCATCGGTTTATTTTTATTACTTAACCCAAATCATTAATTAGACTGTTATGCGCTAATGAACGATTCGGGTTTAAGCGAGTTAAAAGTTTGCGCAATTTAATCCATAAATTCCATACAGCACTTTGTGTATGCAGCAACAGGATCTTCTGCCATTGTGATAGGACGACCTACAACTATGAAATCAGAACCAATCTCCTTTGCACGTGCTGGTGTGGTGATGCGCACCTGATCATCTTTCTCACTGTCGACAAAACGGATACCAGGCGTGATTGTCAAGAAAGAACTGTCAACATGCTGTTTTATCAATCCTGCTTCCAAAGGTGAACACACAATACCGTCAAGACCCGCTGTCTGTGCATTTTTTGCATACTGCGCAATGGTGTCCTGCATAGTGCTACCAATGAGCAGTTCTTTGTGGAGCATCTCTTCACTTGTTGATGTAAGTTGAGTGACAGCTATCAGAAGAGGACGAGTACCATCCTCACGTGTAAGTCCTTCAAGGGCATATTTCATCATCCCGATACCACCAGCTGCATGAACATTGCACATGTCAATATCAAGCATAGAAAGCACGTGCATAGTCTTTTTTACAGTATTTGGAATGTCGTGTAGTTTAAGATCAAGAAATATCTTGTGCCCACGGGATTTTATCTCTCTGACAAATTCTGGTCCACAGGCATAAAACAGTTCCATACCAATTTTTACGAATGGTTTTCTATCTTGGAACTTATCCAAGAAAGCCAATGTCTGTTCCTTGTTTGAGAAATCACATGCAATAATTACATCTTTTTTCATATTATTCCTATTATGTCGTTTATATTTTCAAAACCCAATTCTGAAAGGTGGTTAGGCAGTCTATCAATAATTGTCTTGCAAGTCATTGGTTCAACGAGATTTGCCGTACCAATTTCTACAGCAGTTGCTCCTGCCATCATCATTTCTATAACATCATCGACTGTAGAAATGCCGCCACAACCTATTATTGGTATTGAGCAAGCTTTAGCAACCTGATAAACCATCCTTACTGCAATCGGAAATACTGCTGGTCCAGAAAAGCCGCCCATTTTATTGGCTAAAACTGGCATTCTCCGCTTAATGTCAATACGCATTCCCAAAAATGTATTTATCAGAGTAAGTCCATCAGCACCAGCATCCTCGCAAGCCTTTGCAATGCTGACAATATCAGTCACGTTTGGAGTGAGTTTGACAAATACGGGCTTTGTTGTGACAGATTTTACTGCTTTGGTAATCATTGCAGCCGAGGCAGGGTCGGTACCGAAACTCATACCACCATTATGAACATTCGGACAACTGATATTCACTTCAATAATATCTGCCGAAGAATCTATTTTACTACAGCACTCCATGTATTCATCTACGGAAAATCCACTGATATTTGCAACAATAGGTTGATGATAAAACTTACGCAAATCGGGTATCTGCTGACCAACAACGGCATCAATGCCAGGATTTTGAAGTCCAACACTATTTATCATTCCTGAGTAGCATTCCGCTATCCTTGGTTGTGGATTGCCGTATCTTGGTTCTTTGGTAGTTCCTTTGATAGATATTGCTCCAAGGATATTGATGTCATAGAAGTCACAAAATTCCTTGCCATAGCCAAATGTACCACTGGCAGGAATAATAGGATTCTGCAATCGTATCCCACAAAGGTTTACACTTATATTTACCATATCAGTTCCTTTCTCAAAAAAATCGGTCCGTCTTTGCATACTCGTTTCACACCATTTGCAGTTTCTATGCTGCAACCATAACAAGCACCAAAACCACACCCCATTCTGCTTTCAAGACTAAATTGCCCGAGCGTTTCAACAGGCAGGCTTTTGTTCAGAGCACTCATCATCGGCATAGGTCCACAAGCATAGAAATAGTCGCATTCTATATTGTTTGCTTTTATTGCATCGGTAACAAATCCTTTAGTACCTCTGCTCCCATCGTCGGTTGAAATAATGACCTTTGCTCCTAAAGACTCGAATTCATCGATAAAAAACAAACTGCTTTGCGTATCGGCTCCTATTATTACTATAGGTTTTTTAGGCATTCTCCGACATAGTCCATAGAGCGGAGCCAGTCCGATACCTCCACCAACGAGCATTGGCTTTTCAGAGTCTGCAAGAGAAAAACCATTACCCAAACCTATAAGCATATCCAAACTGGTACCGAGTTTCAACTCCGACATTATTTCGGTGCCTTTACCCACAACCTTATATAAGAGGGTTATGGTCTGATTGTCCCAGTCGCAAACACTTATCGGACGGCGTAGATAGCAACCTTCTACACGAATATTCACGAATTGACCAGGATAGGCAATACCATCCGTATCACCCTGCACTATCATCTTATAGATATTGCTTGCAATAGGACAGTTTTCAATAATTATGTAATTTGCAATCATTCTGCATCGATTGTAGAGATTCCGAGGGTTATTTCTTCAAGTACATCAAGAAGAACTTTTACTGTTTCCAGCGAAGTG
This sequence comes from Prevotella sp., assembly GCA_045615485.1. GTDB lineage: Bacteria > Bacteroidota > Bacteroidia > Bacteroidales > Bacteroidaceae > Prevotella. The sequence continues at coordinate 10,943 of JAZLEX010000121.1, read as the reverse complement.
AATGTCGTGATGTTGTTTTCAACAGCCGCACGCCGAATTTCATATCCGTCAAGATGGTCGTGGTGCTGGCTTATGTCAATAATGTTTATTACGTATCTTACATAGCCTTTTTGCAATGCATGGATGATGTCGTTTTCTCCGCGACCGACTTTCTGCAATGTGCGTGTCTTGATGCCATGGGCCTTCATGCACTCTGCTGTGCTGCGTGTGGCTTCTATATTGAATCCTAAATTATAGAATCGTTTGATTAGCGGTACTGCGACTTCCTTCACTTCGTCGCACAGGCTGACTATCACCGTTCCGTATGCAGCCATCTTCATTCCTGAACTCTGCAATGACTTATACAGAGCTCTTGTCAGTGATTTGTCATAACCTATTGCCTCGCCTGTAGATTTCATCTCTGGCGAAAGATAAGGTTCCATTCCATGTATTTTTGCAAATGAGAATGCTGGTGATTTGACAAACCAGCGACCTCTCTCTCGTGCATAGACTTCAAAGATTCCCTGACGGCGCAGTGAGTCGCCGAGCATCACTCGTGTTGCAATGTGAGCCATTGGTATGTTGGTGGATTTGGAAATAAACGGAACTGTGCGCGATGAACGTGGATTTACTTCGATGACATACACCTTTTCGTTAGAATCCACGATAAACTGAATGTTGAACAGTCCCACAATGCCTATTTCCAGACCGAGTTGTACGGTGTAACTGATAATCTTGTCCTTTACATTCTGGCTAACACTGAATGTTGGATACACGCTGATGCTATCGCCTGAATGTATTCCCGTTTTTTCCACATGTTCCATGATGCCAGGAATATAGACATCGCGTCCATCACAAATGGCATCAACTTCAAGTTCTTTGCCTTCTATGTATTTGTCAACAAGCACAGGACGGTCGGTGTCTATCTCTACTGCTGTGTGCAGATAATGGCGCAAGTCTGCTTCGTTGCTGACAATCTGCATTGCTCTGCCACCGAGCACATAACTTGGTCGCACGAGCACTGGATAGCCAATTTTTGTGGCAACACTTACTCCTGTCTCTATGTTGGTAACTGCTTCTGACTCTGGTTGAGGTATGCCTATCTTGTCCATAATCTTTTTGAAACAGTCACGATCTTCTGCATTTTGTATTGCTGTGGTATCGGTTCCTATGATGTTTACTCCGAGACGTGAAATAGGTTCTGCAAGATTTATTGCAGTCTGTCCACCAAGTGAGACGATTACTCCCTTCGGTGATTCATGCTTTATGACATTCATCACATCTTCTACAGTCAACGGTTCAAAATACAGCTTGTCGCCAGTCGTGTAGTCGGTGCTCACCGTTTCAGGGTTATTGTTGATGATGATCGCCTTATAACCAAGTTTCTGTAGCGACCATACGGCATGGACGGTGGAGTAGTCGAATTCCACTCCTTGTCCGATACGTATAGGCCCAGCACCGAGAACAAGGAAGGACGTGTTCTGGTTGAGGGTTGAGGGTTGAGGTTCGACAGGCTCACCAACCGGGCTGAGGGTTGAGGGTTGAGGGTTGAGGGTTGATGACCGAGCTTGCCCTGAGCTTGTCGAAGGGTCAGTGTCGTCGTTATACGACGAATACATATATGGCAAATTGACATCTTGCGGATAACTGTTTACATGAATGTATGCAGGATAGATATTGTTTTCCTGACGGAATTTTATCACTTCTTCTTGTTTTCTGCCTGTCAGCATTCCAATAAAACTGTCTGAGAATCCCATCTTCTTTGCCTTGACAAAAACATCCATATTGCAGCCAGATTTGATTTCCGCTTCCATGCATACTATTTCTCGGATTTTGCCAATGAAATATTCATCAATCTGTGTCTTGTCGTGAATTTCTTGTATGGTTATTCCGTTACGGATTAGTTGAGCCATGGCATAGAGTCTGTCGTCAGGACTTTCGCTGATGTATTGCAGCATATCGTCATTAGTCCAGTCGAGGAATTTTTTGTGGTAGATGTGGCACACGCCTGTTTCTAACGAGCGTATGGCTTTTAGTAACGACTCCTCAAAGGTTTTTCCGATGCTCATCACCTCACCTGTTGCTTTCATCTGGGTTCCGAGTCGGTTGGATGCATCGGAGAACTTATCAAATGCAAAACGCGGTACTTTTGTAACTATGTAGTCTATCTTAGGCTCAAAGTTTGCAGGCACTCCACTCAGCAGAATCTCATCAAGTGTGAGTCCGACAGCAATCTTTGCCGTTACTCTGGCTATTGGGTATCCGCTTGCCTTCGATGCCAATGCTGATGAACGAGAAACACGAGGATTGACTTCTATGAGATAGTATTCCGATGTCTCAGGATTCAGGGCAAATTGAACATTGCAGCCACCTGCTATTCCTAATTCCCTGATAATCTTCTTCGCTGATGCTTCAAGCATTTTGAAATCATGGTTGTTGAGCGTAAGGATTGGCGCTACTACAATGGAATCTCCTGTATGCACTCCCACAGGGTCTATGTTTTCCATACCGCAAATGTCCAATATGGTGTCGTTTGAGTCGCGCATCACCTCAAATTCTATTTCCTTGTAGCCTTTCACGCTTTTCTCAACCAGCACCTGACTCACTGGTGACAGCGACAGGGCTACATGCATAAGACTGCGGCATTCCTCCTCATTGTTCGCAAATCCACCACCAGAACCACCGAGGGTGTAGGCAGGGCGCAGTACCACTGGATAACCAATCAGTCTTGCTGCTTCGAGACCTTCATCAAGGGAATTTGCAATCTGAGATGGGATGACTGGTTCACCTATGCTCTGACACATTTCTTTAAACAGTTTCCTGTCTTCTGCCCTCTCAATGCTGTGCAATGGAGTACCAAGTATTTCCACATGACATTCATCGAGTACTCCTTTTTTTGCCAACTGCACACATAGGTTGAGTCCTGTTTGTCCTCCCAAGCCTGGCAAAATGGCATTTGGACGTTCATACCTGACAATCTTGGCAACATACTCCAGTGTCAATGGCTCCATATACACCTTGTCTGCCATTTGCGGATCTGTCATAATAGTGGCAGGATTGCTATTCACGAGCACTACTTCATAACCTTCTTCTCTCAAGGCTATGCATGCTTGAGTTCCAGCATAGTCGAACTCAGCAGCCTGCCCCACAACAATTGGTCCCGAACCGATGACCAATACTTTCTTAATGTCTGTACGTTTCATATTTTCCCTTGAACTTGCATTCCATCAAACGGACACGAGTGCCCTTTGCTCAGGAATTTGGATGAATCAATTATGTATGTGGTTGAAAAATCAACCTTTATATAATATGGTGGTTGCTCAATCTGAAGAATCTTATAGGCATTTCTGTTCATCAAATCTGTAAATCTGCTGAAAGAAATAATGCCAGTTTTTACAAAATAAGTATAAATCACAGGAAATGCACTTTCAAGTCCCACAACTCCATTCAAACAGCCTTCCCACCCACGGCTTTTTTCTTCAGCGGTGTGTGGCGCATGGTCGGTGGCTATTACGTCTATTGTTCCGTCTTTCAGTGCTTCCACCAGTGCATTTCGGTCGTCTGCCGTACCAAGAGGTGGGTTCATTTTCATGTTTGGCTGTCCTTTGGCATCATCCTTTGTAAAAAGAAGATAATGCGGGGCTGTCTCACAACTCACACAAACACCATCTGCCTTTCCACAGCGGATATACTCAATACTTTCTTTCGTAGAGATGTGGCACAGATGCAGTCGGCATCCTGTCTTCTTTGCCAGACGGATATTTCGTTCCACCTCGGTATATTCCCGTTCCCTATCGTCACCGCTACCTTTTTCGCAATGTGTTACTATCAGACCGCCAAGCGATGCTATCCTGTGCATACATTCCTCCATCACATCATCGTCTTCCACACCATTTCCATCGTCACTGAATCCTGCCACGTATGGCAACATACTTTCATAGTCGGCAGGTTCAATTCCTTGTCTGTTTTTGGTTATGCAACCGAATGGAAGGATGTTGACCGCAGTTTTGCAGCGTTGTATTGCATCAAGTTGTATTTTGAGATTTTCCAGACAATCTGGAGCAGGATTAAGATTAGGCATTGTACACACCAGACCATATCCAGCACTAAATGCAGCCTTTGCTCCCGATTCAATTGTTTCTTTATACTCAAAGCCTGGTTCACGGAAGTGAACATGCAGGTCGGCGAGAGCAGGAAACAAAAAAAAAGGCTGATTGCCTTGAGGGAAATCCGCCTTTTGAACGTTTGAAACCGTTTGAAACTCAGGTGCTGAGAACTGGAAGTCGAGAACTGAGTCTGAGGTTTTTATATTGAATTTATCCGTCATCATATAAGTTTTGCGCTGCAAAGGTAAGAAAAAAACTCTGTTTTTTAATTGATAATTGATAATTGACAATTGAAAATTATGATTTTTTAATAAAAAACCATATCTACGGTGTTTATTAGCGCCACAAGTGTATCTACTCAGCTTTTTTGAATAAGATCAAAATACAATAAGCTTGTCTGGAAGACAATATCTTAGTAACCAGGTACATCGACGAAGGAGATGTGCTCGGAACTGACGACAAACCGAATGCAATGAAGCTTGCTTTAATTGCTGAGGTGCGGAGGAAGAAAAGCCACGAAGTGGATTAATACAGAACGCCACCACTTGCTTCTGGCTGGAGGCCAGTACCTTGTTGCGAGGTAGTGCCTTCCAGGCACGTGTACTTGTTGGTTGCCATATTCTGAGGGCGCTGCCCCCAGTTACTGACCGCTCGCTACGCTCGCTGTATCGCCCTCCAGGCGAGTCAACTGAGTAGTTACCCAAAATCCAACAAAAAACCCCTGCCACTGCAGGGGAAAAAATTAATATGAAACAATGTTCATGAAGTCAGCACTTTTCGCATCCTCCAGGATATTCATAGCGGCAGCTATGTTGGCGTCCTTGAAAAGTCCCGTCTGCTTGGTAGATACATAATAGCCTGTTATGGCGTTGTTTTCCACCTTGGCAGCCGTTGCTGGGTACAAGGCCTGCCTTGCTCATTGAGAAAATCCTGTGTACACGATGCAAGTGACATCGTTGCAGCAAATGCTGCGAATAGATATCTATATGTATTGAACTATTTTAATTGACTATCGTAGCTTTGTGACTCCACAGTCACAAGACGGACAGAACGGCCATAGTAGTTATTCATATTACTAATTATACTCACACCATTAGTTCCGAATGCCAGGCCGCGACCGCTGGTACTACTCCAATAATAGCCGCCTATAACATTGGGTATTGTAGTACCTTCACGGGAGCCTGCGCAAGGAAGGAAGACACAGCCCGCATCCTGCAACATAGTCCATTCTTCTGTAGTCAAACTACTTTCAAGGAAAGCGCCAGTCGCATCGCTTTGACATTTGGAAAATATGCTTTTATATTCAGCATAAGACTCAAGCTGAGCAAAATAATCTGGGAGTAATAACAAACCACAGACATCATTTATTTTTGCTTTAAAATATGAGCCAGCCTCATTCGCTTCTTCTTTTCTGGTCAAAAGATATCTCCATTCTTCAGCCGAAAGCGTAGTCCATGTGCGGCCTGCTAAATTAACATTATTGCCCCAATCCTTGAACTCACATCCAGTACCAAAGTATTCACTACCTTCACCCTCCATTGTCGCCGTGAAAATACCAAAGTTATTGTCCTTTGAGGTTGATGACCAACCGAACAAATCGATTTTGGATCCCAATTTACCTTGAACAACATTTTTTTCACCTATGTAATCGTACTGCTGTGGAGCGAAATCCCAAGTCCATTTTCCATCATTATTAGTTGCCTGCAGATTGCCACGAGAGAATTTTACCGTCTTATTAGCACTCACCGAGAACACACCCGTAAGCACTGGGCCAAGTACTTCCTCTGCTTTCTCCTCGCCAAATGCCGGGATGGTCAGATTCAATGTGTAGATATGGTTCCTTTCAACCGTAACTGCATTATCTGCGACCAATACATAAGATTGCTTCTCAATACCCTCCATACCGATAACGCTGATATGCATAGTCTTCTCAGGGAAGGTTGTTTCAGGAAGATACATATATAATTTTACAGGCTCGCTGGCATCGAGTTGCAGACCATTTTCACCGCAATCCAATATTATCTGGTCATAAGAGATCGCCTGTCCTTTGCCTTTTTCTGAAGGTGGTGCTACTATACTTGCCTTGTAATTCTCATCCACATTTACATCGCCCCACAAAGGCAAAGATTGGCCGTCTGTACCAACTTGTATGCCAAGAATCTTATCCATTCCTGTAAGAGAGAAGCAAATCACTCCGCAGATATTGTGGAACGTGAGTTCCTCGGTATTGCTTATTGCGATCATTGGGACATTGAGCTTGTCTGGCTCGTAGTATTGGATTTGTGGGAATGTAATCACACGATTACCCTTCCCATCATCTTGACACAGAGAGGCAGGATAGGTGGCTCTATAAGGTCCTTCCTTTGGCGCGACACCACTTTTAAGATGAAATATCGCTTCGCTATTCTTGCCTGATATAGCGGCAGAATAAGTCGCACCATTGATATCTATCTCGTCTTTTTCACTCCATTTCACCGTTACATCATCATCCGCAAGTGTGGTTCTTGTCTGTGCCTGTTCGATGGTGGCTATGAAAGTCTTGGCTTCATTCCCGGGCATAAAATCGTCCTGCTGTGTGCACGATGCAGAAAGAATCAGTATTGCTATGGCTGCAAATAATATATTCTTTTTCATTGTCGTTTCCTTTATTAGTCATTATCAATTCTCAGTTGGTGTTTCTTGTTTCAAATCCCAGTCCGGGTCGTTATCATTGCCTCCGAACTTATCTATATTGCCGTTATATCCAGAAGGCTGTTCCGGATTCTCCTGGTCTGGATAAACGATAGGAGCCGCATCCTGCCATTCGGTGACAATAGGGTTGATGGTGATTTCATCCTCACCGATGGTGAGCACATAGACATAAACCTTGCCCATTTGCCATGTCTGGCGAGGGAGGTTGAGTGTAATTTTCTTATCAGGGTTGCCGTTATACTTCCACAGTTTTACAACATTGAAATTGTGAAGAATATAGTCTCCATTGCTTGTGAACTCGGAAGGCTCGTCATAATTGCCAGAATTGTGCTCCCATGAGTTGTAACTGATGGTGATCATGCCAGGCTCCTGTGCAGGGAACATCATGCCGCTCAACTTTCCAACCATATTGATGCAGTCGGAATTGCTGATGCTGAATGGCTTGCTGCCGTCGAGGTACTTGAATACAAGATTATCAACCTTGCCATCCATGTCAATAGCTCCTTGGCAGACCGAAAGCGCAGGGCCGTAGCAATGGGATGGAACGAGATATACATCGGGCACCATGCCTGGAAGTTCAGGATCCTCGGTAGGAGTGGTTGGTTCGTCAGTTTTGATAGGATCAGCCGGAATTGAACCATTGAGGTTAACAGGCGAATATGGTGCGATGCTTGCTCCTGTGGCAGCTGGTGTCTGTGGGAAATCCCAGTAGGTCTCGAACGCCGACTTGCTGTTGTCGATGACGAGGGTTCCGCTCGACTTCACGTTGTTGAAGCGAATGTCGTTCACGTAGATGTCGTTCTGGGTCTGGTTGTTGACGATGACCTTGACCCAAGCCTTGGCGTGGTTGAAGGTGGCCTTGACGGAGCCGTGGTTGTCGTTCTTGAGGTTCCTGTCGTGAGCATAGAGGAGGTCGTCCTGCATGAACTTATTGATGACAGGATAGCATTTCACATACAATTCATAACCGAGGTTCAATGCTTCTATCTCATCATTAGTGAGTTCTTCAACGGCCTCTACGTATGTCTTGCCTTCGGTATATAGCTTTCCCAGTGCAGTGGAATATTTGTCCAAATAATTGTCCTCGAATTTCTTCAGGTAGTCGTCGTCAATGCCCGTCTGGATTCCAAACTCATTGACCAAAGGGATGTATTGGCAAAGTTGGCTCAAGTGATTTTCACTCGGACGTTCTACTGTATAGAAGTTATTTTCAGGCATATTGTACTTGTAGTTGACGCTCATTCGGTTCGCATTGTCAGAAACCGGTGCCACTGTCAGCGGACTGCCTTTACCTGAGTTTCCGAGAATTGCGTTCATCATAGGCAGCATGAAACTATAGGAGCAAGCCACATAGTCCATGAACACCCTGTCACCGGCAGGCCAATAAACGGGAGAATAGTTATAGTTAAAAGGAATCGTAGGGATGGCTCCAGGATGTGCCCTCTTGTCACGTTCTGACGGAGTATCATTGTTGAGAGGATTTGACATATCCACGTTCCTCCACACATTCTGCTGGGAATCATATCCGAACAAGCCGATATTGTTGTAAGGGGTAAAATCCGTCGAACTGAGGTCGGAGTGGAAATTAGGGTAAAAGCCGATGACATTGTCAGTAGGCACTGTGGTGCCTTCGGCAACGGCTCGGGTCTGATTTGCCATTGTGTTGAGACTGAGTTCATGAGATGAGTCATTTCCAATCTCATCGATGGTTTCGGTCTGCGAGCATGACACAAACATTGTCATTGCTGCAAGCAGGAAAAAAGTTTTTTTCATAATTGTTTGATTTTAAAATTTTATAAAATTTGTAATGGTTTGATTTATATATTCAGATTTTCAATATTTTTTTTCAGTTTGTTATTATTTCAGGGTCCCACCATGGGTCAACGACTGGTTCAAAACCTCCTGTGCCTCCATCGTCGGGAATGGTGAAATGCTGATCTACAACGATGTTGTGGTCTGTGTTGCTTGGGTCGTCAATCTGGTCGGTGACGTCGAACTCGTAGATGTACTCGTTGCCTGCCGTGTTGGTAACCTTGAGTACGGCACTTACCCCATCCCTGTAGTCTGGGTATCTGCCGAAGGTATTGAATACGGAGTAGAGCCGCTTGTCCTGGAAGTCGGGATAGGCACTTATTTTCAGTGCTCCCGGCTGGTTTCCATTTCTGCCGCCCCAGAGAAAGGCACGACCTTCCTGACTGGTTATGTAGAGTTCACAACTGGCAATGTATGCCATTCCATCCACATTGAGCATCTCGATAGTCCATGTTTCCAGGATGCTGGATGCATCGGCATAGACGTAGGTTATGGTGTTCAGGTCATCCCTGGCAGGGAGCACTTCCACGTTTTCGAGTGTTGCTAAATAGAGGTGGTCGGGCTCGGTTATCACGTCATAGTAGCCTCCGATGCTATACAGGCTGTGGGTCATCTCCGTATTTGCAAGCATTCCACTGAGTGTTGTGCCCTCAACCTGAGTGACCTTGGTTTCGAGGCTGTAGATAATGATGTCGTAGAATCCTGGCGGCACGCTCATCATGCCTCCCTCGGCATCAAGGAACTCATCCTTCACAAGGGTGTGTGTGCCGACTTCATAGAACTGCACCTGGACGTGCTCGGGAAGTTTCCCGTGCACCTTCTCGCTGAATGCCGGCACGCCAGTAGGGTCGAAACCGTCGCGCACATAAACCTGCTGTTCCAGATTATAGTCTATGTATATCATAACATTACCCTCAAGGTCGTAAAGGGGAATGAAGTCGCATCCGCAAATGCAAATCATGGTTGCCACTAATACCAGAAGCTTATTCATTTACCGCTTTCTTCCTTATTTTAGTATATATTGGAATCACCAGTGAGATGGTTGCCTTGTTGGGACCAATCCACGTGATGTTCTTCTTCTTTCCTGTTCTGTAGGCATCTCCTTTAGGACGGAACACATGATATTCCGTGCCGTGAGAGAAGAAAACTCCTACTCCTATGCTCATGTCGAGACGCATACGCTTCTTTTTACCTATTCTCGACGACCACATATAGTCCACTCCCACATTTACGAAGTTGGCCTGATGACCCCAGAACTCCCTTTCCCAGTCGTATCTGCCGAACATACCGAAAACACCTACAGAATGACCAGAGAGGCGGTAGAGCCAGTTCTCACGGCCTTTTGAATGTTTCTTGCCAAAGTAGTAACGGAAATCAACACCAGGGCCAAGTGCCTCGAAACAGTTGGTCTGATTAAGGTTTTCTGACCACTCCCTGCGTATGAAGGGATAATACCAATCAATACCTACCGAGAATCTATTCCCAACAGGTATCTGAATGCCTACGTTCAATAGTGGAACCAGCAGGTTGCTGCGTAGGGCGAATATTGGTTTCCTGTCGAAATCCTCGGTAATGAGAGGTGGTAGTGAGTCGCTGGGGAGTGCTGCGGAGCGTTTAGCAGAATCGAGTGGAGCGGCACCGTTCCCCTGTGAGTCGCCAAAGATAAGCACCTTGATGGGGTTATAGATAAAAATGGTGTCTTTTACATTATCGGGGGTGGAGATTGTCTGGGCTTTTAGGGGAATCCATACGAGGAGCAGGACAGTATAAGGAAAAGTCAACTGCAATAACCTTGCAGTTACCTTATTGCCACTATCCCCCCCCCCCCCATGCAAGTTGTGGAGAATTCACGATGTCTTAAATTATGGAGTGCTTTTGCCATTATCTTTTCAAACTTATGAAAAATCTGAAACTGCATGTTGTTGAACTCGATTTACATCGTTATAATTACTTTATAGGTTATCTCTTTCACCATGCAAACTATAAACTTTTTAAGTTGAAAGTTCCCTAAAATCCAAAATTGGACGCAAAGATACGAAAAAACTTGTTTTTTAATTGATAATTGGCAATTGACAATTATGGTTATTTAACATTTTTAACAACCCCAGGTAACTACTGTAACTGCTCAGCCTTATTTGCTCACATGCAAAACACAGTGTATTCAATAAGATCAAAATACTTCCGAAGTCAAATAAAATTTACAATCACAATGTACAATTAGGAATGTGGAATTAGATTTTTATCAGGATTTTGGTTAAGATTTCGAGCATCTTTGATGCGATCCTTCTAAAACTCCTCACTAAAGCGAAGTACTTGAGCGCATTTTTTGTTGGGATTTTCGTTAAGGATTTTTTT
>JAZLEX010000120.1:0-31756 GCA_045615485.1 Prevotella sp. | reverse complement strand
CTTCAGTATGGCAAGTTCACCACTGGTAATGGCTGCAAAAAACACGACTGGCGCAAGCAGCATGAAATGTAAGGTATGGTCGCCCCATGTGAACGTCCATTGATTGAGTAATGGAGCCATGGCTACACAGAGGAATGCTCCCAAACATGCAGTAAGCAGACTCCATGACCGTACTACCTTTATGTAATGAAGGGTCTTTGGATATGCTTGAACATCAGACTTCTTATTGTTCGACTCTATTTCAAAGAAATCAGAAATCTGTCGTACAGCACTGAACGAGACTCCCAAATTTGTGCTTTCGGAAAAAACTTTTATGGTTGAGTTCAATAACGATATGAACCCAAATCCATTAGGTCCCAATAATACGGCAATCAATTTGTTGCGTATTAGTGACACAATGATATTTATAAATTCTACACCGCCAAACAGTCCGGTGTATTTCAGTATGCTCTTATATGAGCTACCAGGTTCGTTTTTCTTTAAATCGTACATTTCTTAATTTGAACGTAAATAAATACAATTTATTTTATAGGATTCAAATAAAAAATGAAATAATGCGTTACTAAAATATGAAAATCAGTATAGTAGTACCATTTTACGGAAATCCTAAAAATCAAGTCATGTATGATATGCTGGCTCGATGTATAGACTCAATAAGTAACCAGACATTCAATGACTATGAGCTGATTGTCAGCAGGGAGGGGACTGATTTGAGTTCTTCGCGCAATTGGGGCATTGAACACGCCCATGGCGATTATCTCATGTTTGCTGATGCTGATGATTATATAAGTGAAGACTTATTCGCTGTACTTGCTGATGCAATAAAAAAATATCCTGAAGCCGACATCATCGAATTTCCTACCCTTGTGCATGAAGGTGGAGCAGATGAACATCTGTTGACTTTCGAGGAAAAGCAATACACAAACCTGATAAGCGACTATTGGCTTGGCTGTAAGGCTTACACTCACTCATACGCATGTAACAAAATATACAAGCGTCGTCTTTTTGATCAAGTGCGTTTCCCCGTAGGACGGAAATTTGAAGATGTCTATACCCTGCCTTTGTTGCTCGAACAGGCAAAAGTTGTAAAAACCATTTCCAAGGGTTTGTATCATTATGTATGGAATAGCAACGGTATCTGTGCAAAGGCAGATGGCAAAGACTTGCTGCAACTGCTACAAGCACATGTAGAAACATTTAAAAAACATCGGTTTCATGAGGAGAAATTTGCAAAAACCTATTTCGTACACATACTGAACATTCAGATTGATGTCTATAATGAAACAAGGGATAACCTCATATTGCCAAATTACAATCCCCGTAAAACCTCAAAACCTCAAAACCTTAAAACCTCAAAACCATACAACATTTGTGTATGCAATGCTGGTGGACTGGTGAATTTCATAAAGTTTGCCGTCTATAAAATGTTCGGATTAAAAATTCTCTGCAAACTATGGAGCCTCCTTTGATAAGTTTCATAATAGCAAGTTACAATACTCCTGAAAATTTACTACAGGAGTGTGCCGCCAGTATGGCAGAAATGGATTTGCCTAAGGAGATTATAATTATTGACGATGGCTCCAGAAAGCCTGTGGAGTGTGACGCTCCGCATAGTGTAGTGTATAAGATAGAGCATTCGGGCTTATCGGCAGCACGGAATTACGGTATTGAAAAAGCACAAGGCAAGTATATCCAGTTTATTGATGCCGACGATTGCCTTTTCCCAGACGTTTATATCAAAATTTTGGAACATGCTGAAAACAATGATTTAGACATGATTTCATTCTGTTTCACCAATCAGAAAAAGTCTTCGGGGAATCAGCAACTATGTTCGTTCCAGATGCCAATGACTGGTGCGGAATTCATGGCAAATAATAATATTCATGGTGCTGCGTGTATGTATTTGTTTAAACGTGAGATTTTAGGTTCGTTGCGATTTACGAATGGCATTTATCATGAAGACGAGGAATTTACCCCGCTGTTGATGCTGAAAGCCAAACGTTTTGTCAAGACTGATTTGGCGGCATATTTCTACAGGTTACATGCCAATACCATCACCACATCGCGTGAGAAAGAACACATTGTGAAACGGCTCAACGACCATTTGCTGGTGACACTTAATCTTCAGGACAGGTGTAATGAACTGAACGACATTGCGTTAAAAACTGCATTGACACGCAGAATAAACCAATTATGCATGGATTACTTGTACAATATCCTGCGCTTTAGAAAATCCGAACTCAAAATCCGTGTATCGGACTTGAGAGAAAATGGGTTGTTCCCATTGCCTTTGAAACATTATACCTTAAAATATTATATATTCGCTTTCATTACGAAATTTATATGAAAATACTCTTAATTGGAGAATATAGTAATGTTCATGCCACATTAGCTAAGGGATTGCGTGAACTGGGGCATAAGGTAACAGTAATGTCGAATGGCGATTTCTGGAAAGACTACCCTCGCGACATAGACCTTGTGCGAGTGCCAACCAAAATTGGAGGAATAAAATACTACGCAAAACTGCTCACCATCCTTCCACATCTGCATGGCTATGATGTGGTTCAGCTTATAAATCCGATGTTTCTCGAACTGAAGGCAGAACGGATAATGCCTTTCTACAGACATTTGCGGTTCTACAACAAAAAAATCTTTCTTGGAGCATTCGGAATGGATTATTACTGGGTTCATGAATGCATTACAAAAAAACCTCTGCGCTATTCCGATTTCAATATAGGCAATAAGGTGCGTACAGATGATGTTGCAATGAGGGAAATAAAAGACTGGATAAATACTGCAAAAGAAAGTCTGACCAAAAACATTGCAAGCAACTGCGACGGAATAATCACAGGCTTGTACGAATATGATGTGTGCTACCGTCCGCTTTTCCCAAAAAAGACCACATTCATACCTTATCCTATAGAAATGCCTGATGACATGACAGTCGCTGCAAAGTCACCGAATGAAAAAATAAAATTCTTTATCGGTATTAGCAAGGGACGTAGTGAATACAAAGGCACAGACATAATGCTCAAGGCATTGACAAGGTTACAGAATGATTACCCCGATAAGGTGGAGATTATAAAAGCTGATGGCGTGCCGTTTGAGCAGTATCAGCAAATGATAGAAGGGGCAGACGTATTGCTCGACCAGTTGTATTCCTACACACCAGCCATGAATGGATTGCTTGCCTTGAGCAAAGGCATTATACTTGTAGGTGGTGGCGAAGAGGAAAACTATCAGATACTTGGTGAAAACCAGCTGCGCCCTATTGTAAACGTATTGCCCGACGAAAATGATGTTTACGAAAAATTGCACTCCATCATCAGTCATCCTGAAGAAATAAGACAACGCAAACTTGACAGCATAGAATACATCGCCAAACATCACGACTATCTTAAAGTCGCCAAGCAATACGAAGCATTATATTCACAATCCATGAACAATAACCGAATAACCGAATAACCGAACAATCGAATAATCGAATAATCGAACAATCGAACAATCGAATAACCATGAACAAAACAATATTATTAGGTCTTAATCTTACGGAATTAAAGTCTGTGGTCTCTGATTTAGGGATGCCTGCCTTTACTGCCAAGCAAATTGCCGAATGGATGTATGTAAAGGGTGTTGCTTCTTTTGAAGAAATGACGAATATCTCCAAGTCAAACCGTGAAAAACTGGAACAGAATTGTAGCATTGGTCGCATGGAGCCGTTAGAAAGACTGAAATCAAAAGACAAGACACAAAAATTTCTTTTTCCCACAAGCGATGGGAAATTTGTAGAGACAGTTTTTATTCCCGACCATGAACGCGCAACTCTTTGCATTTCCTGTCAGGTGGGGTGCAAGATGAATTGTATGTTCTGCCAGACTGGTAAACAGGGATTTCATGGCAATCTTCAGACTTCCGATATTCTCAATCAAATCTATTACGTCAATGCTAATATTGGGGCACTTACAAATATTGTCTTTATGGGGCAAGGCGAACCTTTTGACAATCTTGATAATGTGCTGCGCACTATTGACGTTCTGACTGGTGACTATGGTTGGCAATGGAGTCCTCACAGAATCACAGTCAGCACTTGCGGACTGAAAAAAGGTCTGCACCATTTCGTTACCGAGTGCGACTGCAATCTGGCGATTAGCCTACATTCCCCGATACCAGAACAAAGGGCTATGCTGATGCCATCGGAAAAGGCTTATTCCGTTACCGATATGGTGAAGGACTTGCAAAAGTATGATTTCTCACATCAGCGCAGACTCTCTTTTGAATATACGGTCTTTAAGGGCGTAAACGATTCGCAGATGCATTTGCGCGAATTGATAAAATTGCTCTCAGGACTGGATTGCAGAATCAATCTCATACGTTTTCATGCCTTGTCGCCCGAATCGGCAGCAGACTGTCCGTTGCAGCCTGCATCCGATGAGCGCATGGAGGCAATGCGCGATTACCTTTCCTCTCATGGTGTGTTTACCACCATCCGTGCATCACGTGGCGAAGACATCATGGCAGCATGTGGATTACTTTCAACACAACGAAAACGAAAACGATAACGAAAACGAAAATCGAATAATCGAAAAATCGAAAAATCGAAAAAAAAATAAACAATGGAACAGACAAAATGCTTAATTATCGGTAGTGGTCCTGCTGGATATACTGCAGCAATTTATGCTTCAAGAGCAAATTTGAAACCAATATTGTACAGCGGGCTACAACCTGGTGGACAACTCACCACCACAACTGAAGTAGAGAATTTCCCTGGCTATCCGCAGGGTGTAGATGGCAATCAGATGATGACCGACATTCGTGAACAAGCCCTTCGCTTTGGCACGGATATTCGTGATGCGTCAGTAACGGAATTTAAAATGCACGATTCCCACTTTTTCGTGAAATGTGATGATGGCAGCGAGATTGAAGCCCTTACTGTGATAATAGCCACTGGAGCCTCTGCAAAATATCTTGGCTTGCCAGATGAGACAAA
This sequence comes from Prevotella sp., assembly GCA_045615485.1. Lineage (GTDB taxonomy): Bacteria > Bacteroidota > Bacteroidia > Bacteroidales > Bacteroidaceae > Prevotella. Next base: position 26,769 of record JAZLEX010000120.1, on the reverse strand, counting down.
ATATCGTGGAATGGGTGTCAGCGCATGTGCCACGTGCGATGGATTCTTCTATCGCAAGAAGACTGTTGCTGTAGTTGGTGGTGGCGATACTGCCTGTGAAGATGCTCTGTATCTCTCTAATCTTGCCAAACAGGTTTACATGATTGTCCGCAAGCCATATCTCAGGGCATCCAAGGTTATGCAGGAAAGAGTGATGGCTGCCGAAAACATTCAGATACTTTTCGAGCGCAATGCTGTAGGACTCTTTGGCGAAGATGGAGTAGAGGGTGTGGTTCTTGATTCAGGCGAAAAAGTTGCTGTTGACGGATTCTTCCTTGCAATCGGTCACAAACCAAACTCCGACTTATTCAGCGAATATGTTGCCACCGATGAAAACGGTTTTATTATTGTTGATGACAGACAACGCACTATAAACAAAAAGACCGGAGAAATAATCCCAGGTCTTTATGCTGCAGGCGATGTTGCCGATCCTATCTTCCGTCAGGCTATTGTAGCAGCTGCTTCTGGATGCAAGGCTGCTATTGGGTCAGGAAATCAAGTGGGGTAAAGCGAGGCGGACGATGCTCTTCCCCTTCCTTATGCTCATGGTAGAGCTTAGGAAGCGGATGGGCATGTGCCTCATCGTATGCCTTCCTGTTGCGACATACATCAGTTGCTAAATAGATAAGCTCGTTCAGGTTGGCAAACTTGTTGTCTATACATGTGCAATGCACCAATGGCAGTCCCATTGTAAGCACTTTCACCGACTTCCCAGCCATAGCCATTTGTGGAATGGCCTGATTGTAATAGATTGCCAATGTCGCATCAAAATGGTCGAATTGGTATTCTCCAAAATATTTATCAGCCAGATAAGGTCCGAAACAAGCAATGCCTTTTTCCGACAATTCCTTTATTGCTGGTGCTATCACTTCATTCTCAAGAGTATCAGTTTTTGAATTGACCGCCAATACTGCAATGCGCGGATTGCTTATGCGAAAATCGCGACGCAATGACTGCTGCACAAGTTCCACTTTGGCTATTATGTTCTCCTTCGTCACATCTGTAGTAATGCCGTTAAGAGAATTTGCCTGAGAAAGTAAGGCAACCTTCATCCTGTCTGTTACATACAAAGGTGATGATTGTGTCTGTTCTGTCTTTTCTTTTCCACCGATATGATGCGCAATGTATTCTATTTCGTTTGTGTATGTAGAATCCATATCGTGCATTAGTTCTTGCTGGGCAGGCATTGTAACAAGTGCATGATATACATTTTCTTTATAATCATCCAAAGCACGATTGAGAGCAAACAGTGCTGCACGCGATGATTCCCGATTAGGATTTCCTTGACTTATCTTTATTTCTTCATCAAAGGCTACCAGCAGATTCAGTTTTAGTTTATGAGCCTCGGTAGCCTTTTGTATAATACTGAACTCAACAGGAGAGTTCAGATATTTACTGTAATATGTAGCAGCCTTTGGAGAACCATATACTATTGGCGTGCATAGTTCCATCATGTCTGCTGTTTCAAAAGTATTAAGAATACATTTATACCCTATTCCGTTTATATCGCCATGTGTAATGGCTATTTTCAGTTTATCCATTTTTAGTCGTTTAGTTATCTGGTTGTTTAGTCGTTTAGTTGTGTAGTTGTTTGGAAAATTGTCAATTGTCAATTCAAGTTTCGCAAGTTTCTAACTTGCTCACTTATCGGTTTTGCGGTTTTACGGTTTTACGGTTTCCGTTATCGTTTTCGTTATCGTCAGTGTCAGTGTCAGAGTCTGTGTCAGAGTCTGTGTCAGTTTTGCGGTAATCATCCTATGGAACTATTGAATTTAATTATCTATTTTACCCGTATAACCGTACAACCTATAAGTGTAGCGACCGTATAACCGCTCAAGTTGAGCTTGCGAAACTTGAATTATCAATTATGTTTCAGCATTACCGTGGTCCTCTAAAGCCGCCGCCGCCTCCGAAGCCACCGCCTCCGAAGCCGCCAGGAGGCATACCACCACCAGGAAACATACCACCACGCGGCATCATGCGCTGCAGATCCTTCATCTTCTTGCGTGTCTCCTTGTCGCCAAAGAGGTTGAAGCGATACACAACATGCAACATTACATAGCTGTTTACCGAATTGTATTCGGTATCACTGCGTTGCATTGCATTGACGGTGCGTGAGAAATTGCTTTGCTGCTTGAGTATGTCGTAGAACTGAAGCATCACAGTCAGAGGTTTTCCTGTCAGGAATCCTTGTGAAATCTGTGCGTTCCAAATCAGTTCGTTGGTATTCATATTCTGGTCGTTATAGCCTCTACGTGAGTTCATGTCCATGGAGGTGTTGATACGCATGCCCCAAGGCAACTCCACGTCAAATGAAGCTCCGTATGAAAAGTTCCAAGTGTCAAGATTGTTTTGTGGCTGCAGCACGTTGCGCGTATGTGAATAGTTCACATTGCCGTTGACCTCAATTTCGAGCCAATCGTTGCGCATGCTACCCGCCAGACGCTCACCGATTGTAGTAGAGCGTGTGGTGTTTTTCTGCGTCACTTTATCTTGTAACAGATATCCCACGTAGTTACTGTAAGTCACATTTGTGAATGTATTGATATTCCATACACCAGCAGAGTCGAGAGCCGTATTGAACATAAACCCGCCATTTGTGTTCCAGTCGCCATTGATGTTTTCAGGCTTCGAAACGGTTCCACCAGTTGTAGGGTCGTATCTCACCATATTACTTATGCTGTTGCTCGTTGTAGTGAAACCAACATTCGCCATTATTGCACGGCTATAGTTGGTGATGTAGTTGTTATAGAACAGTCGGAAATTCTGTGAGAACGAAGGTTTCAGATCAGGATTACCCATTGTGATGCTCAATGGATTGCTATCGTCTGTGATAGGCAGCAACTGAGTCATTGAAGGCTGGGATGAGTTACCACGATACTGGATTCTCAACTGGCTGACCTTTGAAAATCTGTAGCGGAAGTTCAGTTGTGGAGCCCAGTTGAAGACAGAACGTTTCGCAACAGTGTCTATGTTCTGATATTTATAGGTAAATGTTGAATTCTGTGGAGTAAACGTTGCACCAACATTCAAATTATAGTTATTGCGCACCACTCTCAGCATCAGTCTGAACGTGTGGATATAGTTTTTGTATTCAGAGAACTTACTCAGGTTCTTGCTCAGATAGGCTGTGTCTGTAGGATTCTTGATGTCGTATGCGTCGAAGAAGTTATTCCATCCCCTGTATCTCAAAGGCACGTCTTTGTCGAGGAAGGAGTGGTCTCCATAGTCGTAAGTCGAACGGTCGCTCTTCTGATACTTATAATTATAGCGGTAGCTGAACTGCAGGAATGTGGCTTTGAATATAGGTTCGCTGTAAGTAACATTCACGCTATAGTTCCAGTTGTCATTAGGTGTGAGATTCCAACGGTTTTTATAGTAAGCCGAGTCTCTCTGGAAAAGTTCTACGTCTGAAAGCGAAAGGTTTCTGCTTTCTCCGTTGCTGGTGCTTCCCTCAAGTCGCAAAGTGAAATTGCGCCCCTTATTACCAAACTTGCGGTTGAACTGCAACTCTCCGTTGAGGCTTTTGCTGTCGCTGAACGATATGCCCTTGTCCATGTTTCCATTCACGGCAATACCCAGTTCATCCAGTTTGTCGAGTTCATCCAAAGGATTTATCACATATTTGTAAGGGTCTTCATTGAATGTTGCAGAACTGCTCCACGACCTGCCGTCATTGTCCGACCATGAGAACGATGGACGGAACAGTATGTTGGTCATCGTGTCAGGAGCCCATTCCAAACGAGCCTGACCATTCCATGAGTTACTCTTGGAATAGTTCTGCCTTAATGAATTGTTGAAAGAACTCATAGCACCACCTACGAAACTTTCAGAACTGCTTTTGCTGTAGGCATCACCATCGGAATGATTGTGTCTGACGCTACCATCAATAGTCAGATGATTTTTCTGCTTTTTCTTCCCATTATCATAGTTCACGTTTACACCGACATTCTTGGCAGAGTTGTCACCATTTCTGTTACCACCGCCGAAACGTCCGCCACCACCACCGAAACCGCGGTTGTTCACATTGTTCATACCAGCAAATCCCATGACACGCAGGTTATCGGTAAATGCACCCAACATCAGGTTTTCAGCATAGCGTTTTTCTGTACCAAGGCTGAGGTCGATGTTCCCAAATTGTCCTTTGTTCATACCGCGTTTCATGCCAATGTCAAGCACAGTGGTCTCCTCACCGTCATCAATACCAGTAATTCTTGCAAGGTCGCTCTGCTCATCGTAAGCCTTGATTTGCTCAACTACCGATGTAGGAATGTTTTTCAATGCAGTTTTTGTGTCGCCATTGAAAAACTCTTTCCCCTGAACGTAAATCTTCTTAACCTCCTTGCCATTAATCTTTATCGCACCATCATCGCTGACTTCTGCACCAGGGATACGCTTCACCAGTTCCTCCACGGCAGAGCCTTCTGGAGTGCGATAGGCTGAAGCATTATACACAAAAGTATCTTCCTTCAGCACAACCTTTTTTGCCTGTCCCGTAATCTCTGCCCCTTCCAAAAGAATGCTGTTCGGAGATATGGCTATTGTGCCCAAAGATAGATTACCCTTGCCAACAGTAACATCTTTGTTGTAGGTTTCGTAACCAACGTAAGTGATTCTTAATTTATATTGCCCAGCCTTGGAAACTTTCAATTTAAACGAACCGTCTGTTCCCGACTTTGCACCAGTAGCAACGCTACCATCTGCCTTCAGCAAAGCCACAGAAGCCTGAATAACACTTTCTTTTGTAGAATTATCTACAACCTTACCTGTGATATTTCCTTGAGCCATAGCCAAAAGCGGAAATATCAGCAGACAAACAACTAATACTCTTTTTGTCATATTTTCATTTTTGTTATTACAACTGCAATTTATTGTTCTTATATCCAATATCTTCAATATGACGCACTCTTTTTGCGAAGGTTTAATCGACCTATTAGGAAAATATTATTTTTGTTTATGGCTGTCCGCTAAAACTTTTTGATTTGATAAATTAAGGGCTGGTACTTGGAAGTATCAGCCCTTTTGATTATTTTTGCTTTCACCAAAAAAACAAAGTAATATGGTTACACCATTTCCATGCAAGTCACCAACGTTTTCCAGATAACCCACAACCGTCAAACTATACGTTTACATTGACATGGGGTTTGACAGCAAGTGGAAGTTACCTCGTAAGTCTTTTAGTATTCTGAATTTCCGTTAATGTGTATGCTTTGAATACTGCTTTTTTAGTGAATTTGCTATTTGGCGGTTGCCAGTTCCAATGTGTCGCGAGCGATGACCAATTCCTCATCGGTTGGTATCATCACTACCTTGACCTTTGAATCAGGGGTTGAAAGGATGGCTTCTTCGCTGCGTGTAGCCTTGTTTTTCTCAATGTCGAGTTTGATGCCGAGCCATTCCATGCCTTCACAGATGCCCTGACGGATTGGGTACTGATTTTCACCTACTCCTGCTGTGAATACTATTATATCGACTCCACCCATTGCTGCTGCGTAGGCTCCGATGTATTTCTTGATTCGGTAGCAATACATGTTTTGCGCAAGTAGTGCTTTCTTATTGCCACTGTTGGCTGCATTGTCGATGTCGCGCATATCGGAAGAAAGTCCTGAAATGCCTATCACGCCACTTTTCTTGTTGAGCAAGGTGGAGATACCTGTGGTGTCAAGTCCGAGTTTGTCCTGAAGATAGGTTACCGCTCCAGCATCGATATCACCGCTGCGTGTGCCCATCATGAGTCCTTCGAGTGGGGTGAGTCCCATTGTGGTGTCGATGCACTCGCCATATTTGACTGCTGCCAATGATCCTCCGTTGCCTATATGGCAGGTGATAATCTTCTGCTGCTTAGGGTCAACGCCAAGATATTCGCACACACGTGCGGAAACATAGCGATGTGATGTTCCGTGGAAACCATAGCGGCGTACACCATATTTCTCATACAACTCGTATGGCAGGGCGTACATATAGGCGTAGTCGGGCATGGTTTGATGGAAGGCTGTGTCGAACACTCCCACTTGTGGCAGTCCTGGCATCAGTTCCGAAACAGCTGCTATGCCTTTAAGGTTTGCTGGATTATGAAGTGGAGCAAGGTCGGTGCATTCCTTGACCTGACTGATTACTTCATCGGTGATGAGAACACTCTTGTTGAATTTTTCGCCTCCATGGACAACACGATGACCGACGGCATCAATCTCGTCGAGAGATTTGATGGCTCCCAATTCAGGGTCGGTGAGGCATTCAAAGATATACTTTACGCCTGCAGTATGTTCTGGCAGGAGTTTTTCTATTTTTTTCTTTTCGCCATTTGGCAAAGTGATTTTGATGAACGACTCTGGAGTGCCAAGGCGTTCGATACCGCCTGCTGCCATAACTGACTGGTCGTCCATGTTGTAGAGTTTATATTTTATTGAACTGCTGCCGCAATTCAGCACTAAGATTTTCATTGTTTTTCGTTTTCGTTTTCGTTTTCGTTTTCGTTTTCGTTGATTGGTGAGCTTGTCGAACCATCGTTTTCGTTTTATTTCCCTTGTGCCTGGCACGCTGTAATAGCTACCATCTTATAGACATCATCCACAGAGCATCCGCGCGAGAGGTCGTTGACAGGGCGTGCTATTCCTTGGAGGATTGGTCCCAAGGCTTCAGCATTGCCTAAACGCTGAACGAGCTTGTAGCTAATATTACCAACTTCGAGATTTGGGAATACCAGTACGTTGGCATTACCTGCTATCTGACTACCAGGTGCTTTGCTTGCTCCTACACTTGGAACGAGGGCGGCATCAGCCTGTAGTTCGCCATCGATGAGGAGGGAAGGGTTTTTCTCCTTTGCCAGACGTGTGGCTTCCACAACTTTATCAACTACCTCATGCTTTGCACTGCCCTTGGTTGAAAAACTCAGCATTGCCACACGAGGCTCGGCAAAGCCAGCCACGCTCTTGGCTGTCTGGGCGGTGCATAGTGCGATTTGAGAAAGTTGTTCGGCATCGGGCATTGGGGTAACTGCAACATCACCCACAACGAGGACTCCGTTTTCGCCATATTGTGGCTGCTCGGTGATAAGCAACATTGCTCCGCTGACACATGTTATGCCTGGAGATGTTTTGATGATTTGCAGTGCAGGACGAAGGGTTTCGCCTGTTGTGCTCAATGCACCTGAAACTTGTCCGTCGGCATCGCCATTCTTGATTATCATACATCCAAGATAAAGCGGATTTTTGACCAACTGGCGTGCTTCTTCGATTGTCATGCCTTTCTTCTTGCGGAGTTCGGCAAGTTTTTCGGCATATTCTTCGCTGCGGTCAAAATTCTCAGGGTCGATGAGTGTTGCCTTGGATATATGGGTCAATCCATGTTTCTGTACTAAGTCATTGACCTTTTGAGGATTGCCGATGAGAATGAGTTTTGCAACATCGTCGGCAAGAATACGGTCGGCTGCTTTCAGAGTGCGCTCTTCTTCGGCTTCGGGGAGCACGATGCACTGCTTGTTGCTTTTGGCGCGAGCAATAATAGACTCAATTAAATTCATGTTTTGGTCGTTTAGTGGTTTAGTTTTTTAGTAGTTTGAGCCCCTAATTTCCTAATTTCCCAATTTCCTAATCTCCTAATTAATTTCCATCTGACGAAGCCATAGTCTTTGACTGGTTAGACTGGTTGAGATCTATTTTCTTGAATGTTTTCTCGTACTTGGAGATATTATCCTGCAATGCCAGCAAAAGGCGAAGGGCATGTTCAGGAGCCATAATGACGCGGTCGCAGACTTGTGATTTCACCAAGCCTGGGCGCATCATAGCAAAATCGAAAATAAACTCTGTGGCAGAATGAGAGATGATTGCCAAATTTGAATAGTTGCCTGCTGCTAATTCCTCTGGTAATGACAGCTGATATTTATTATCAATATTTTTATCCATAATAAAATTGTTTGAAAAAAGCCCTTAAAATCCAGCGGGACTTTAAGGGCCGTGGTAAACTTACTTATTGAACATCAGAAAAGTCGAGAACGTTTTTCTTGTTTGCAAGATAACGTTCGTACTCTTCACGGGAGCCCACTATGATGCGGTTGAACTGACGGAGACCTGTACCTGCAGGTATCAGATGACCAGTGATTACATTTTCTTTCATGCCTTCCAGAGTGTCGACCTTTCCGCGGATGGCTGCTTCGTTGAGCACCTTGGTTGTTTCCTGGAATGATGCTGCCGACATGAAGCTCTTTGTCTGCAATGCTGCACGTGTGATACCCTGAAGAACCTGTACGGCTGTTGCAGGAACTGCATCGCGTACTACAACAGGTTTCATATCACGGCGTTTGAGAGAAGAGTTTTCATCACGCAGTTTGCGTGCGGTAACTATCTGACCTACATGGAAGTTTTCACTTTCACCAGCATTGATGACTACCTTCTTGCCCCAGATGCGGTCGTTTTCTTCAACGAATTCCATCTTATCGACAATCTCCTGCTCAAGGAAGCCTGTGTCGCCTGGGTCGCTGATTTGAACCTTGCGCATCATCTGGCGAACGATAATTTCAAAGTGCTTGTCGTTGATTTTCACACCTTGCAGACGATAGACATCCTGTACTTCATTAACAATGTATTCCTGTACTGCCGTAGGACCCTTGATTGCAAGGATGTCGGCAGGAGTGATGCTACCATCGGATAGTGGAGTACCAGCGCGGACATAGTCGTTTTCCTGTACAAGAATCTGCTTGCTCAGGTTGACAAGGTATCTGCGTTCATCGCCAGTCTTGCTGGTCACGATGATTTCGCGGTTGCCACGTTTAAGTTTGCCCATTGTCACCTCACCATCGATTTCAGATACAACAGCAGGGTTGGATGGGTTGCGGGCTTCGAAGAGTTCGGTTACTCGTGGAAGACCTCCAGTGATGTCGCCGACCTTTGCAACGGCACGTGGAATCTTGACAAGGATGTCGCCTGTCTTGATCTTCCTGTTGTTCTCAACTATGATGTGAGCGCCTACAGGGAAGTTGTAGGTGCGGATTACATCACCATTGCTGTCAACGATGTTGCAGGTTGGTATCTTTGATTTATCCTTTGATTCGATGATAATCTTTTCAACGAGTCCTGTGGTATCGTCGGTTTCTGAAATGAAGGTTACGCCTTCGATGACATCGACAAACTTTATCTTACCCTGTACTTCGGAAATGATTACGGCATTGAATGGGTCCCACTGTGCTAGCAAGTCGCCCTTCTTTACGGAAGAGTTGTTTTCAACATAGAGTGTTGCTCCGTAAGGAACTGGTTGAGTTGTGAGTACGATGCCTGTCTTTTCGTCAATGAAACGGGCTTCTGCCAGACGGCCGACAACTATCTTGACAGCCTTGCCTTCATCGTTGACGGCATCAACAGTACGCAGTTCATCAATGTCGATGCGTGAATCATATTTTGCCTCAATCTTTGCATTGGCTGCTGCACCACCAGCAATACCTCCGGCGTGGAATGTACGCAGAGTAAGCTGTGTTCCTGGTTCACCGATGGCTTGTGCTGCAATGACTCCGACAGCTTCGCCCTGCTGTACCATCTTGCTGGTTGCAAGGTTGCGGCCGTAGCACTTGCGGCAGACACCATGCTTGCATTCGCAAGTGAGCACCGAACGGATTTCAACCATTTCGATATTGGCATCTTCAATCTGCTTTGCTTTGGCTTCTGTGATTTCTTCACCAGCTGCTACGATAACCTTGTTTGTCTCAGGGTTGACAACATCGTGAACAGAAACACGACCGAGGATGCGCTCTGCCAATGAAGATATTACCTCATCGCCATTTTTCAGCGCTGTGCATTCGAGTCCACGCAGTGTTCCGCAGTCTTCCTCTGTGATGATTACATCATGGGAAACGTCAACCAGTCGGCGTGTAAGGTAACCAGCATCGGCTGTCTTCATAGCTGTATCGGCAAGACCTTTACGTGCACCATGGGTGGAGATGAAGTATTCGAGCACTGACATTCCTTCCTTGAAGTTGGAAAGAATAGGGTTTTCGATAGTCATACGACCTTCGGCACCTGCTTTCTGAGGTTTTGCCATCAAACCACGCATACCTGAAAGCTGCTTGATCTGGTCTTTAGAACCACGGGCTCCAGAATCGAGCATCATGAATACTGAGTTGAAACCTTGGTCGGCTTCTGTCATGGTCTTCATCAGGACATTACCTAAATCATTGTTTACATGTGTCCATGTATCGATAACCTGATTGTAACGTTCATTGTCGGTGATGAATCCCATGTTATAGTTGTCGGTGATTTGCTGGATGTCAGCATTTCCCTTATCTACAAGTTCTTCCTTTTCCTTTGGTATGATGATGTCGTCAAGGTTGAATGACAAACCTCCGAGATATGCCATCTTGTAACCGAGGTTCTTGATACCATCAAGGAACTCACAAGCACGAGCTGCTCCGACAGTCTTGATGACCTTAGCGATTATGTTGCGGAGTGTCTTCTTTGAAATGATGTCGTTGAAGAATCCTACTTCTACAGGAATAATCTCATTTGCGATGACACGTCCTACGGATGTCTTGACATTGTGCTTGTAGATGTTTCCGTTTTCATCAACATCGTCAACGATGACTTCAACTTCAGCATGGATGTCGCATTTCTTTTCGTTGTAGGCTATGATTGCTTCTTCAGGACCATAGAATTTGAGTCCTTCACCTTTGACTCCTGGACGAATCTTTGTGATGTAGTAAAGACCCAGAACCATGTCTTGTGAAGGCACGGTGATAGGAGCACCATTGGCAGGGTTGAGGATATTATGGCTCTGAAGCATCAGGATCTGTGCTTCGAGTATTGCCTCGTTTGACAATGGAAGGTGGACTGCCATCTGGTCGCCATCGAAGTCGGCATTGAATGCTGTACATGCTAATGGGTGAAGCTGAATAGCCTTGCCTTCAATCATCTTTGGCTGGAATGCCTGAATACCGAGACGGTGTAGGGTAGGGGCACGGTTGAGCAGTACTGGATGACCTTTCATCACGTTTTCGAGAATATCCCAGATAACAGGTTCGCGGCGGTCAACAATCTTCTTTGCACTCTTGACTGTCTTTACTATTCCGCGCTCAATCAGTTTGCGGATGATGAATGGTTTGTAGAGTTCGGCTGCCATGAGTTTTGGAAGACCACACTCACCCATTTTCAGTTCAGGACCAACAACGATTACTGAACGTGCGGAATAATCGACACGCTTACCGAGCAGATTCTGACGGAAACGTCCTTGCTTGCCTTTAAGTGAATCGCTCAATGACTTCAGTGCACGGTTGGAGTCGGTCTTAACGGAATTTGAGCGGCGTGAATTGTCGAACAAGCTATCGACTGCTTCCTGGAGCATACGTTTCTCATTGCGCAGGATTACATCTGGAGCCTTGATGTCAATCAGTCTCTTCAGACGGTTGTTACGAATGATGACACGGCGATAAAGATCGTTCAAATCTGAAGTGGCAAAACGTCCACCATCAAGTGGAACGAGCGGACGCAGTTCAGGAGGAGTTACTGGCAATATCTTCAGAATCATCCATTCTGGACGATTGATGTTTGCACTCTGACGGAAAGCCTCTACAACCTGAAGACGTTTCAGGGCTTCAGTCTTGCGCTGAACAGAGCTGTCGCTGTTTGCACGGTCGCGCAGTTCGTATGACAATGTGTCGAGGTCAAGACCTGCAAGCAAATCATATATACCATCAGCACCCATCTTGGCAACGAACTTGTTAGGGTCGTTGTTCTCAAGATAGTAGTTGTCTTCTGAGATGTAATTGTCAAGAATGTCATTATACTCATCTTCTGTGAGTAAGTCCATCTTCTGAGAACCGAGCAATGGAGTGCCATCCTGATTTTTGCGACCTGCCAAAGGACCTGGGTTTACAACTATGTAACGTTCGTAGTAGATAACAGAATCAAGTTTCTTTGTAGGAAGTCCTAACAAATAGCCGATTTTGTTTGGCAGGGATCGGAAATACCAGATGTGTGCCACTGGTACTACGAGTTCGATATGGCCAGAACGTTCACGACGAACTTTTTTCTCTGTAACTTCTACACCACAACGGTCGCAGGTGATTCCCTTATATTTTATACGCTTATACTTGCCACAGCTACATTCATAGTCTTTTGTAGGACCGAAAATCTTTTCACAGAAAAGACCATCGCGCTCTGGTTTGTAAGTACGGTAATTTATTGTTTCAGGCTTTGTTACTTCACCATGGGAATTTTCCTTTATCATCTCTGGGGAAGCCAAACTGATGGTAATCTTTGTAAAATTATTTTTTACATTTGTATCTTTCTTAAAAGCCATAATTTTTCTCTTTAATCATTAATCTTGAAACTATCGATAAATTAGTCAAGTGTAATACTCAAACCGAGTCCCTTGAGTTCATGCAGAAGCACGTTGAGAGATTCTGGTATGCCTGGTGTTGGCATTGGGTCGCCTTTGACAATTGCTTCGTATGCCTTAGCGCGACCTACGACATCATCTGACTTGATGGTAAGAATTTCCTGAAGGATGTGTGATGCTCCGAATGCTTCAAGAGCCCAGACTTCCATTTCACCGAAACGCTGACCACCGAATTGAGCCTTACCGCCAAGTGGCTGCTGAGTAATAAGAGAATAAGGACCTATAGAGCGAGCGTGCATCTTGTCTTCAACCATGTGACCGAGCTTGAGGAAGTAGGTGATACCTACTGTTGCTGGCTGGTCGAATGGTTCGCCTGTTTCACCATCATACAGACGGGTTGAACAAAGGCGAGGAAGACCTGCTTTGTCTGTCCATTCGCAAAGGTCTTCTATGTGAGCACCATCAAAGATAGGTGTTGAGAACTTGACACCTAAACGCTTGCCTGCTGCTCCAAGAATTGCTTCAAATATCTGACCAAGATTCATACGTGAAGGCACACCCAGAGGGTTGAGTACCAAGTCAACAGGAGTACCATCAGCAAGGAATGGCATGTCTTCCTGACGTACAATCTTTGATACGATACCCTTGTTGCCATGACGACCTGCAAGTTTGTCGCCAACACTAATCTTACGTTTCTTGGCTATATATACTTTTGCCATCTGCAGAATGCCTGTAGGAAGTTCGTCACCAATAGTGATGGCAAATTTCCTACGCTTTACTTCTGCATCAAGTAATTTGTATTTCTTCAAATAGTTTGTTATCAGAGTTGCTATCAGTTGATTTGTATGAGCATCATTTGTCCATTTGCTGATTTGAACATCTGTATATTCCAGATTGCTCAATGTTCCAACAGTGAACTTTGCACCCTTATTGATAATCTCTGCACCAGCATAATCTTTTACTCCTTGTGAAAGTTTGTCACCAATCAGAGTCATCAACTTGTCAACAAGAATAGACTTGAGGTCTTTAACCTTTGCTTCATATTCGTCGTCGATTTTCTTTTGCAGTTCCTTGTCTTGCTGCTTTGATGCTTTGGTCTTGATGGCTCTTGAGAAGAGTTTCTTGTCAATGACTGTTCCTGTCAATGAAGGATTTGCCTTTAGAGAAGAGTCTTTTACATCGCCTGCCTTTTCACCAAAGATTGCACGAAGGAGTTTTTCTTCTGGTGAAGGGTCGCTCTCTGCCTTAGGGGAAACCTTACCGATAAGAATGTCGCCAGCAACTACATTTGCTCCAATTCGGATAATACCATTCTCGTCCAAGTCCTTTGTTGCATCTTCACTGACATTTGGTATGTCGGCAGTAAATTCTTCAACACCACGCTTTGTTTCGCGTACATCAAGTGAATACTCATCTACATGGACAGAGGTCAGAATGTCTTCGCGAACCATTCTTTCATTTAAGACAATGGCATCCTCATAGTTGTAACCTTTCCAAGGCATGTAGGCAACAAGAAGGTTTCTTCCAAGTGCGAGTTCACCATTATCTGTTGCATAACCATCGGTCAGGATATCACCTTTCTTAACTCGTTGGCCTTTGTGACAAAGAGGATGAAGGTCGATTACCATATTCTGGTTTGTGCGGCGGAACTTCTGGATGCGGTATTCCTTCAATGCTGGTTCAAAACTTACAAATTCTTCTTCCTCGGTGCGGTCGTATAGAATACGGATAGTAGTGGCATCAACATATTCCACAATACCATCAGCCTCGGCTGTTATCATTGTACGGGAGTCTTCACAGACTTGTTTTTCAATACCTGTTCCGACAATAGGGCTTTCGTTATGAAGCAATGGCACTGCCTGACGCATCATGTTTGAACCCATCAATGCACGGTGAGCATCGTCGTGCTCAAGGAATGGAATGAGGGCTGCTGCAATAGAGGCAATCTGTTGTGGTGCCACATCCATGTATTCTACCTTATCAGGTGCAACAACAGGATAGTCGGCATCCTGACGGCACTTTACGAACGTGCGAATAAAACCTCCATTTGGTTTCAGCGGAGCATTTCCCTGACCAATGATCTTGCCTTCTTCCTGTTCTGCGGTAAGATATTCTATATGATTATTATCGAGGTCAACCATTGCCTTTTCTACTTTTCTATAAGGTGTCTCGATAAAACCAAGATGATTTATCTTTGCATATACGCAAAGTGATGAAATAAGACCAATGTTCGGACCTTCAGGGCTTTCAATAGGGCACAAACGGCCGTAGTGAGTGTAGTGTACGTCACGAACCTCAAAACCAGCACGTTCGCGTGAAAGACCACCAGGACCGAGTGCAGACAGACGACGCTTGTGAGTTACTTCGGCAAGAGGGTTGGTCTGATCCATGAATTGTGACAATGGATTTGTGCCAAAGAATGAATTGATGACGCTGGATATGGTTTTTGCGTTTATGAGTTCGGTAGGTGAAAATACTTCATTGTCACGAACATTCATACGTTCACGAATTGTCCTGCTCATACGTGCAAGACCAATTGCAAACTGATTGCTCAACTGTTCACCAACTGTGCGGACTCTACGATTGCTCAGATGGTCGATGTCATCAACTGTCGCTTTTGAATTGGAAAGCTGGATAAGATACTTGATAATCTCAACAATATCGGTGTTTGTCAATACCCGAACGGTAATGTCAGTATCAAGTTTCAACTTCTTGTTGATGCGATAGCGGCCAACTTCTCCCAAGTCGTAACGTTTGTCCGAGAAGAACAGGTTCTGAATTACTTCTTTTGCACTTGCTTCATCAGCAGGATCGGTGTTTCTCAATACCCGATAGATGTAAAGAACTGCTTCCTTCGCAGTCTTACTTGGATCTTTGTGCAGTGTGTTGAAGATGATTGAGAACTCGTTTGCCAAAGAATCGTCTTTGTGGATTAGAATCGTCTGTGAACCGCTTTCAATGATTTCATTTATGTTTTCGTCTGTGATTTCTGTTTCACGTTCAAAAAGAACTTCTGAACGCTCAATGGATACTACTTCACCAGTATCTTCGTCAACGAAATCTTCTGTCCAAGTCTTAAGGATTTGCCCAGCCAGACGTTTGCCGATATTCTTCTTTAATGTTGTCTTATTGACTTTAATTTCTTCTGCAAGATTAAATATCTGAAGAATGTCTTTATCTGTTTCATAACCGATGGCTCTGAGCAGAGTTGTTACTGGCAGCTTCTTTTTGCGGTCGATGTATGCATACATCACATTATTGATGTCGGTGGCAAATTCAATCCACGAACCCTTGAATGGAATGATTCGTGCTGAATATAGCATCGCACCATTGGCATGCATGTTTTGTCCAAAGAATACGCCAGGAGAACGGTGTAGCTGTGATACAACCA
The DNA here is from genome assembly GCA_045615485.1 of Prevotella sp. Taxonomy (GTDB): domain Bacteria; phylum Bacteroidota; class Bacteroidia; order Bacteroidales; family Bacteroidaceae; genus Prevotella. The sequence goes on along the minus strand of JAZLEX010000120.1, from coordinate 11,021 downwards.
CACGCTCTGCACCATTGATTACAAATGTACCATTGCTGGTCATGTAAGGTATCGGACCTAAAAATACATCCTGTATAACAGTTCCAAAATCTTCATGGTCAGGATCCGTACAGTAGAGTTTTAACTTAGCCTTCAAAGGCACACTATACGTCAATCCACGCTCCAAACATTCTTCTATAGAATAACGCGGAGGGTCAATATAATAATCCAGAAACTCAAGAACAAAATTGTTGCGTGTGTCGGTGATAGGGAAATTCTCGGAGAATACTCTATACAAACCGTCGTTCTTGCGTTTCTCAGGCGGAGTATCCAACTGTAGGAAATCCTGAAACGATTTTAATTGCACATCGAGAAAATCAGGAAAAGGCATCTGATTCTGGATTGTTGCAAAATTTATTCTGTTATCAACAAGTTTAGACATTTGTCAGAAATTTAATTACATTAAAAACACAAAAAGGTCAAGAATCTCCGACTGGGAGATTCTCAACCCATATTAACCAATAATTTTTTGGAAATTACTTCAATTCAACCTTAGCGCCAGCTTCTTCGATAGCTTTCTTCAGGTTTTCAGCTTCGTCCTTAGACATACCTTCCTTCAATGTAGAAGGAGCTGCATCTACAAGATCCTTAGCCTCTTTAAGTCCAAGACCGCAAGCTTCCTTAACAGCCTTTACTACCTGGAGCTTAGCTGCACCAACTTCTGCCAAAACAACATCAAATGATGTCTTTTCTTCAGCAGCTTCAGCAGCACCACCAACTGCAGGGCCAGCAGCAACAGCAACAGCTGCAGCAGCAGGTTCAATTCCATACTCGTCCTTCAGGACTTGCTTCAATTCACTTACTTCCTTCACTGTCAAGTTTACCAACTCTTCAGCAATAGCTTTAATATCAGCCATAATTGTTTTTTATTTTTTTTGTTTTTACTTTTAATTACTAATTATTTACCTTTTTCGGCAATTGTGTCAAGTACACCATGAATAGTGTTTGCTCCAGAATCGAGTGCTCCAAGAACACCTTGAATCTGTCCTTCAAGAGCTGCAACAACATCTGCGATGAGTTCGTTCTTGCTCTTGATAGCTGCTAATGCTTCAAGTTGGTCAGCGCCAACGAATGTCATTTCTTCTGCATAAGCTGCCTTCAGTGCAGGAATAGCTTCCTTCTTGTATTCTTTCAGCAATTTTGCAGGAGCATTTGCTGTGTTGCAGAACATTACAGCAGTGTTGCCCTTTAATGCTTCGTATAAGCCTGAATAGTCAGTCTCTGATCTTTCCAATGCCTTCTGTAAGAGGGTATTTTTAACCATGACTAACTTAATCTCATTCTTAAAGCATTTGCGTCTGAGATCTGAAGTTTTCTTTGCATCCAAACCTTCACAGTTAACAAGGTAGAAATGCGGATATGATTTCAGTATCTCACCAAGCTCTACGATAATAGTATCTTTTGTTTCTTTTCTCATAATTCTTCAATTTTTAAAGGATTAATCCACAACAGATTTAGGGTCAACTTTAACACCCTTACTCATAGTGCTTGAAATAAAGATACTCTTCAAATATGTACCTTTTGCAGCTGCAGGCTTCAACTTGATAATTGTCTGGATAAATTCCTTTGCATTATCATAAATCTGTTCAGGAGTGAAAGCTACCTTACCGATTGAAGCATGTACAATACCACCCTTGTCAACCTTAAAGTCAATCTTACCACTCTTTACTTCTTTAACTGCTTTTGCAACATCCATAGTTACGGTACCACTCTTAGGGTTTGGCATCAAACCACGTGGACCGAGCACACGGCCTAAAGGACCGACCTTGCCCATACATGAAGGCATTGTGATGATAACATCAACATCAGTCCAACCACCTTTTATCTTCTCGATATACTCATCGAGACCAACATAATCAGCACCTGCTTCTTTAGCTGCAGCTTCAGCATCTGGTGTACACAAGCATAATACACGAACAACCTTACCAGTTCCATGAGGAAGCGTAACAACGCCTCTTACCATCTGGTTGGCTTTACGTGGGTCAACACCTAAGCGTACATCAATGTCAAGAGAAGCTTCGAATTTGGTAAAAGTGATGGCCTTTACCAGTTCTGCTGCTTCCTTGAGAGTATATGCCTTCCCTGCTTCAACTTTATCAGCTACTGATTTTTGATTTTTTGTCAGTTTACTCATTTTTCAATTGAAGTTTAAATTATTTACCAGGGAAGTCACCTTCTACAGTGATACCCATACTTCTCGCTGTTCCAGCTATCAGTTTCATTGCTGATTCTACAGTAAAGCAATTCAAATCCTTCATCTTGTCCTCTGCGATAGCTTTTACCTGATCCCAGGTAACTTTACCAACCTTATTACGGTTTGGCTGAGCTGAACCGCCCTTTACCTTGGCAGCCTCTATCAACTGCACTGCTGCAGGAGGAGTCTTGATTTCGAAAGAGAATGACTTGTCTGCATAATAAGTGATAACAACTGGAAGCACTTTTCCAGCCTTATCTTGGGTACGTGCATTAAATTCCTTACAGAACCCCATAATGTTGATACCCTTAGAACCAAGGGCAGGACCTACAGGAGGCGAAGGATTGGCTGCACCACCTTTAATCTGTAATTTGATTTGTCCAGCAACTTCTTTAGCCATTTCTTTGAATATTAAAAAAGTTAATTATATTTGGAAATCTGCGTATCGTAACACTACGCATCATTCCTTCTCGACTTGCATAAAACCTAACTCAAGTGGAGTTTTACGTCCAAAGATTTTTACCATGACCTTCAATTTATGTTTCTCATTATTGACTTCTTCAATAACTCCAGAGAAACCATTGAAAGGACCATCGACAACTTTTACAGCATCATTAACAGAGTAAGGGATGTTAATGTCATCACCTGTAAGCTCAGTCTCTTCTGCGTTACCGAGCATTCTGTTTAACTCAGATTGTCTAACTGGCGACGGATGATCCAAACCACCAAGGAAACCTAAAACGTTTGGCATGAAACGTAATCTATGTGCAGTCTCACCTTCAAGGCAAGCTTGCACTAAAATATAACCAGGAAGATAGCTTTTTTCAGAAACCACACGCTTACCATTACGTAATGTTGTGCGTTTTTCCATAGGAATAAGTATCTGAGCCACATGAGCATTCAGCACTGGATCGTGCTTTAACTCGGCTTCGATGTATTCCTTTACTTTTGTTTCCTGACCAGTAACGGCTCTAAGCACGTACCATTTCATTTCAACATTTGACATTCCTTAAGCATTTAAGAAGGATAAACCGTGCTCATGACAAAACCAAAAACCTGGTCCATAGCAAAAACTATCAGTGCAATGATAAGGGAAGCAGATAAAACAACCACTGCACTATTTGTCAATTCTTTACGAGTTGGCCAAGTGGTTTTATGCGCAAGTTCGTCATAACAAGCTTTGCAATAATTTGTAATGCTTTTTAATAATTTCATATTACTCTAATCTATTTCGCACGGGAAGAGAGGCTCGAACTCCCGACCTTCGGTTTTGGAGACCGACATTCTACCAACTGAACTATTCCCGTATTGTCTTAAAAGGTTTCCGCATTCGCATGCGGAAACCTAATTTAATGTGCAGAATATTATTTTTTAAAATTAGTCGAGAAGTGCTGTAATCTGACCTGCACCTACTGTACGTCCACCTTCGCGGATAGCGAAACGGAGACCTTCGTTCAAAGCAACTGCATAAATCAGTTCAACATTAATTTCAACGTTATCACCAGGCATTACCATCTCAATTCCTTCTGGAAGAGAAATTTCACCTGTACAGTCCATTGTACGGAGATAGAACTGTGGACGATATTTGTTTCCAAATGGAGTGTGACGGCCACCTTCTTCTTTCTTCAATACATAGATAGAAGCTCTGAACTTCTTGTGAGGTTGGATAACTCCTGGGTGAGTGATTACCATACCGCGCTTAACTTCGTCCTTGTCAATACCACGGAGAAGAAGACCTACGTTATCACCAGCCTGACCTTCATCAAGAATCTTGCGGAACATTTCAACACCAGTAACAACAGATTTCTTGTCTTCACCAAGACCGAGAAGCTGAACAGCGTCATTTACATGAACAACACCTGTTTCAATACGACCTGTAGCAACTGTACCACGACCTGTAATTGAGAATACGTCTTCAACAGGCATCAAGAAAGGCTTATCAGTATCACGTGGAGGAAGCGGAATCCAATTGTCAACTGCATCCATCAGTTCCATAACCTTGTCTTCCCATTCTGCAACACCGTTTAATGCACCGAGAGCAGAACCACGAATGATAGGAGTGTTGTCACCGTCGAAATCATAGAAATCGAGAAGTTCACGCATTTCCATTTCAACGAGTTCGAGCATTTCCTCATCATCAACCATATCACACTTGTTCAGGAATACAACCAACTTAGGAACGTTTACCTGCTTAGCGAGAAGGATGTGTTCACGAGTCTGAGGCATAGGACCGTCAGTTGCAGCAACCACGATGATAGCACCGTCCATCTGAGCAGCACCTGTTACCATGTTCTTTACATAGTCAGCGTGTCCCGGGCAGTCAACGTGTGCATAGTGACGATTAGCTGTTTCATATTCAACGTGAGCTGTATTGATAGTAATACCACGCTCTTTTTCTTCTGGAGCATTGTCAATCTGATCGAATGACTTAACTTCTGAAAGACCCTTTGATGCAAGCACCAAAGTAATAGCTGCCGTAAGAGTAGTCTTACCGTGGTCAACGTGACCAATTGTACCAATATTTACATGCGGTTTGGTACGTTCGAATTTCTCTTTTGCCATAATTTAGTAATTAATAATATGTAAGTTCTATAAATTAGTTTTCTAAATGAAATCCGGTTTTGAGCTGTTAACGAGATTTGAACTCGTGACCTCTTCCTTACCAAGGAAGTGCTCTACCGCTGAGCTATAACAGCAATAGAGCGGAAAACGGGGCTCAAACCCGCGACCCCCAGCTTGGAAGGCTAGTGCTCTATCAACTGAGCTATTTCCGCTTTTCACTGCGTAGAAGCCTGTTCATACACAAGTTTATCGACTGATGCTTGAAAAGATTAGAGTCTAAAGTTTTTGAGGTTACGGGCTCATCACTTGCAACTCTTTGCTTCCTGTTGTGGGTGGTGATGGATTCGAACCACCGTAGGCGTGCGCCAGCAGATTTACAGTCTGCCCCATTTGTCCACTCTGGTAACCACCCTTGACGCTCTGCGTATTTGGTAATTGGCAACGAAGTGCCATCACCTTATATATATTAACGCTTAGCGTTTTTTTGAGCCTCTTGTCGGATTCGAACCAACGACCCCGAGATTACAAATCACGTGCTCTGGCCAACTGAGCTAAAGAGGCAAATCCTGCAGCTTTTTCCAAACACTTTTGGACTGCTTTTCGGAAATCGGCTGCAAAGATATACAATATTTTTGAATTACCAAATTTTCTTTGTATTTTTTTTATCTTTTTCGCAATTTTTCTTTATATTTCTCCAATTGAACCTTCAATTCGTCCACACAAGAGTCAATTGCTTCTTCAAATGTATCTTTTGTATTTTCTGCGTAATAGGTATTTCCAGGGACCTTTACAGCTATGGTTACTTCCTTATTAATGGCTGTTTGTGGTTTGATAACCTTCAATTGCACCTCTACTTTCTGAATTTCGTCACATAATTTTTCTAACTTTGCAGTTTTCTTTTGGATAAAGTCCTGCAATTTTTCGGTAGCGTCAAAGTGAACTGACTTAATTTGAACATCCATAGTTTTACGTTTTTAAATTAAACATCAGCCCGAGGATGGGCTTTTTTATAGACTTTTTTTAATTGTTCAAAAGTTGTATGGGTGTAAATCCCTGTTGTTTCCAACGATTCGTGTCCTAACAATTTCTGAACGCTTTCTAATCCAGCTTCATGATTTAGCATTGCGGTTGCAAACGAATGTCGCAACACGTGCGGCGATTTTTTTTCAAGCGAAGAAATAAGAGAGAGATTAGTTTTTACTATGGAATAGACTTTTGATTTAGTAATTCTATCACCTTTTCTTGTAAGGAAAAATGCTTGTGGACAATTTATGCTCGCCATTTTATCTCTTACAATCAAATAACGTAATAGTGCATCGTTTAGTCCATCGCCAAAAGGTATAATTCTCTGTTTGTTTCTTTTACCCGTAACCTTCAGTTGATTTGCAGACAAATCCACATCTTCTATATTCAGTCCGAGTAATTCCGCTTGTCTGATGCCAGTTTCGTATAAAACCATCAATATTGCCCTGTCTCTTAGATCCTCAAGATTGTTTGCCCATTGTTTCTGGTCAAGCAATCTATCCATATCGTTTTCTCTGACAAATTGTGGAAGTCTTTTTTCTTTTTTAGGTCCCTGCACTCTGTGAGCTGGGTCTGTTTCCACTAATTTTCTTGCTAATGCAAATCTGTAGAACGAACGGACGGCGCTAAGTCGTTTGTTTATTGTCGTAGCTTTTTCGCCTTTATCCATGGAGAATTCAATCCAATCTCTGATAATATCAGAATCTAATGTTCTCCATGAAAGTTCCTGATCTATTTGTTTGAAAAATGTTTCCAGACTTTTCAGGCTTTCGCTATACGTCTGCAAGGTTAGTTCGGAATAATTCCGTTCATATTGCAGATAGTTCAAAAAACTTGCTGTCACACTACCAAAAAACAATTCTCTCTTAATCTTCAGCGCTTCTAAGCTTCTGGACATAAATGGCATGTTCCATCTTGAGTCTCTTCTTTACAGAAGGCTTGTCGAACTGTTGACGAGCACGTAACTCCTTAACAACGCCAGTCTTCTCATACTTTTTCTTGAATTTCTTAAGAGCTCTTTCGATGTTTTCACCATCTTTTACTGGTACTACAATCATTTGTTTTGTTTTTAATTTGAATATTTAACATATAAATGCGATACAGAATCGCAAATCGAGGTGCAAAATTACTGCAAACTGATTAAAACAAGAAAAATTTTAAGTTTTTTTTAATTTTTAAGAGTTTTTGTTGTCAAATAAGCCTATTTTCTGCAAAATATCTCCATAAAGGAGCTGCCATAAGGGCTTGAATGATTTGTCCGTTCTGCAAAAGGTCCTTTATTTGTTCAGCAGTCAGTAAATGCACGGAAATATCTTCTGTTGCATCAAACTTTTGCTCATACATTTTTTTAACTCCAGTTGCCACAAAACAATGTGATAGATTGTTTTGCGATCCTGGATTTGGTGCCAAATGCATCATTTTAGTCCATTCGCCACCACCGAAACCTGTTTCTTCCTGCAATTCGCGTTTTGCAGCCTCAAGTGGATCTTCCCCAGGTTCTATTACTCCACATGGGAGTTCATAGCAAGTATTACCCAACCCATGACGATACTGACGTTCCATCACAAACATACCATCTTCTGTAATTGCAATTACATTTACCCAGTCGGGATATTCCAGAACATAATATTCGTCGTTTTGTCTTCCATCAGGTAATTCAATAAAGTCCTTCCTTGCTGTCAGCCATGGTCGTTTTATCAAATACTCCGACTTCAATACTTTCCATTTTCCTTCAGTATTAATTGCATTCTCCATATTCTTAATCTGTAAATCCGTAAATCACAATTGTCCCGCTTCAACTTGCAATACGATTCGTTCTATCATTTGGTCTTCTTCTTTCGTAGGATTAAGCTGCTTTTTCAGATTTGCACCGAAAATATATGCGAATGTTTGCCAGAATGCAGCGCGGAATGGTCCTAAAAAGGCTTTTATCAAATCATAGGAGGTAGAATTACATTCACGATAAATTAATTTGATTAGTATCTTTCCTTGTGTGAATGTCAGTTTCTTCATACGTGGTGTATATTCTTTTTTTACACTTTTTTCCACATACTTCAAATGTTCTTGCCTTGCTTTTTCATTAGGTAATGTTTCAAGATATTCGTATGTCTCTATCAAAATCGATCTGACTTCTTTTGCAATGGGCAACACCTTTTTAATATTATACACCATTCGGTTATAAGCTTGGCGCTTTTTGTCTGACTTGAAATTTAATGCAGGAAAGACATAAATCTTATTCATTTCCACATATTGTATGCTGTCACCATCTACAAATGTCTTGCCTACTTTCACAAGTGGAACAAATGTCGGATTGTCCATATCCACAGGTTTATCTTCAGGATGTACAACATCTTGTGCCTTAACAGAAACAACTCCCAAAGTTGAAACTATTATTAAAAAATATCTGATGATACAATTACTCATCTTTTATTACTTCGAGTAAAGTCGCACCGACTGCATTAAGCACATCTTTATCAATATTATCCATCGTGTCGTATGTGGTATGCCATGTAGGACCGAAACGGCTTGACTGGCAGTCAGGATAATATGGTACTATATCTATTGTTGGGATATGAAGAATTTCATTTATTGGCTTATGGTCATCTGTAATTGTTCCACCACGGGAATTGATAAAGTAGTTGCCAAATCCAATGTTGTTGGCAATTGACCACACTTTATCAACGATGCCTAATGCATAATAGTCAGAGAACCCTTCTCTGTAGAATCGTGCCCCTTTGCCACCGACCATGTCTAACAAAATTCCAAAATGAGCGGTGTATCCACTAATATGAGGATGGTTTGCCCAGTATTGTGAACCTAATGCCCAGGAATCAGGATTATCTTCTTCCTCCCATTGTGGTGTTCCCCAGTCTTCTGCGTCAAAACAAATAAAGTCTATGCCAAATTTGATTTTAGACATGAAACAGGAATCCACCGATGACAATCTGGCAAGTTCAAGTATGACAGCAATACCCGAAGCACCATCGTTTGCTGCCATTACAGGTTTTTTGTGATTTGATTCCTGTGGATCGTTATCTGCCCAAGGACGACTGTCCCAATGTGCGCAAATCAAGATTCGCTTCTGACTGTCAGGATTGATACTTGCAATAATATTTTTGACTTTTAACTGCGTACCATCATAACCGCTAAGTGTTGCATCTTGTTCTGTAATCTTCAAACCATAGCTGCGGAACTTGTCAATTAAATACTTTGCACAGTTATCATGCGCTGTGCTGTTCATTATTCGTGGACCAAATTCGCATTGTTCATGGCAGAACAAATATGCACTATCTGCACAAAAATCTGTTTTTATCACGGATGGTTCCAAATACAAATCTGATTGCTTTTCGGAGGCAGATGATTTCAACATGAAATGAATACCGAATGCCACCGCTGCTACAATTAATATTACAGTAATGAAAATCCAAATTTTTCGTGCATGCTTCATAATTGTAAGTTGTCAGATAGTAATTATTAATTGTCCTTTTGCAGTTGCACCTGTTTCATTAGTCGCAGGAAATTGCTACCCCAAATTTTTTCAATGTCATCCACGCTGTAGCGACGCAGTAGCATTTGGCGTGTAAAATTCAGCATTTCAGAAGAACAAGCCAAACCTTTTACTCCTCCGTCACCGTCAAAATCCGTACCCAACCCTACATGGTCAATGCCCATGATTCTTATTGCATAATCCAGATGTTCCATTAGATTACGGATTGTTGCTTCACCATCTTTCACGAGGAACCCATGAAACGCGGTTATTTGCATCACTCCACCATGAAGTGCCAATTGCTTCATTTGCTCATCGGTAAGATTTCGTGGATGGTCGCAAAGACTGCGCACGGAAGAGTGGCTGCAAACAATAGGCGACTTACTGATTTCCAAAGCATCATAGAAACTTTTTTCGGCAGCATGGCTTAAATCAACCATTATACCATATTTATTCAGTTCGTCAATAACTTTTTCACCAAATCCACTAACTCCATTATGAGTATGTTCGCCTCGGGCGCTATCACAAATGTCATTATCACCATTGTGGCACAATGTAAGATAGACTATTCCTCTGTCGGCAAAATGTTTTACGTTCTCGATTTTACCCTCTAATGCTTTTCCATTTTCAATTCCAAGCATAATTGACTTGTATCCCTCTACCTTGTTTTTGTACAGTTCGGTTGGGGTACGGGCAATTCGGAGATAATCGCTGTTTTCGCTTTGTATTTTTTCTATCTCATCAAAGATGTCATCTGCATATTTTCTGCCAACATTTTCCTTTTGCGGTAAGTATGCTACCATTATCGTTGCGTCTTGTCGTCCTTCATCCATTTTGTGGAGGTCAACAAGAATTTTATTGTCACGGTGTCCAAAATTTATTCCTTGAGGGAAAAACATTGGAGTGTCGCAATGCGAATCCAAGGTGAGTACTTGTTTGTGAATGCTTTTTGCTTTTTGGAATAGTTCTGCCTGTTCAACAAGCCATTTGAAAATTGGCGCACCTGATTCTATACATTCAGGATGCCATTGCACACCCATCATGGGCTTTTCTTCTGTGCTCTCAATTGCTTCAATAACACCATCTGGAGCTGTTGCTGTAATGCGGAAATGTGTTCCCGCATCACGAACTGCCTGATGATGAAATGAATTTACGTGTATTTCCTTCTTTTCGAATATCTGGTGCAGGATGGAATCTTCCTCAATCCTGACGCTGTGGCTTTCTCTCTCACGAATCAGGTCTTGAGAATGTTTTATCACACCTTCAATATGTCCAATATCCTGATGAATGGTGCCGTCGGTTGCAACCACCATCATCTGTATTCCGCGACAAATTCCCAAAATAGGTATTTGTCTGTTGTATGCCAGACGAATTGTCAGCAATTCTGCCAAGTCGCGTTCTGGGTTGATGCTATGAAGCATAGGGGATGGTTCTTCTCCCCAGAACAGGGGATTGGCATCTCCGCCTCCGCTTAAAATCAATCCATCAATCTTTTCAAGCGTATTCATGATTACGTTCTTGTCTTCACATGGTGGAATGATGATTGGAACGCCACCAGCCCTGATTACTGATTTGTAGTAACCAGGTGCCAGTTCACATCCCTTGTCCCCATAATTACCTGTTATTCCTATTATGGGTTTACTCGTTGCTTCCGGATAGGAAGTATAGATGTCATCAAGATTCTTCGTCCAGCAGAATGACATTTTTATGAGTCTT
>JAZLEX010000119.1:0-2498 GCA_045615485.1 Prevotella sp. | reverse complement strand
TTCAGACGTTTCAGATACCATGCTGCGGATGAGTAGAACAGGCGGAAAATCATATCCACATAGTCTGTAAATCCCAATCCACGCTTCTGCTGATAGCTCACAAAGTCTATCATCATTGTTGTCTCATAATAGCAGATAGTGATTATCACGTCTCCTTTCTGAATAAAACCTAATGGTATTGTTGTAAAAGGGGTTCTGCTTTGCACTTCCTTGACGAAAGGAATACGAAAGATGACCAGTCGCCAACCATCATCAAATTCATAACGTGCACGCTCATCAGTATCGCTGATGTCGGATATAAAATAATCGGGGATTTGAAATTTTTCTTCCAGCCACTGAATATCTTCATCAGTAGGGCATGTTACCTGAATCCAGCAATTAGGCTGCCATTCATCAATCTCACTAAGATTTTGATTGATATTCCAGAATCTTCTCATGATGCTAATCCGTTAAAATAAGTATGGACGAGGATTAGCTCTGAGAGTCAACCCTTCATCCTACAGGTTTAAAAATTCCGCGTAATAATCGTCCATTTTATTAAATAATTTTTTTTTGCGGCGCAAAGATAATAAAAAGGTTGAGGGTTGAGGGTTGAGGGTTGAGGGTTTTAAGATTTTTTATGAAAAAACATTAATTATCAATTGTCAATTATCAATTGTCAATTAAAAAACAAAGTTTTTCTTACCTTTGCTGTCCAAAAAATATCAAAGTTCAAGAATCCGAGTTTTCGTTTGTAAATGGAGAACAAGTACAAGTCAGCAATAAAAGTAACACTGTCGCTATGTTTTGGTGGTGCTATTTTGTATTGGATGTATCGTAATTTCGACTTCCATGACTTGAGTGGCTTTATGTTCCATAATATGAACTGGAACTGGATGTATCTGTCTTGTTTCTTCGGGATTCTTGCCCAGACTTTCCGTGCTTGGCGATGGCATCAGGCTCTTGAACCAGTGGGAGAAAAATCTCGCACCAGCGTCAGGGTAAATTCCATCTTTTTCTCATACGCAATCAGTCTCATCATACCTCGTATTGGTGAATTTGCACGTTGTGGGATTCTTTCCAAATACGACAAGGTGTCGTTTGCGAAAGCCATTGGAACGGTAGTCACAGAGCGTCTGGTTGACTCTATTGTAATCTTGATTATCGCAGGCAGTGCCTTTCTTTTACAGATAAAAGTCTTTGGAACATTTTTCGACACCACAGGCACGAGTATTGATGGTATAATAAATCGTTTTTCCGTTACTGGTTGGATTGTCACAGCCATCTGTGCCGCAGCGGCTATTGCTCTGGTAATCTTTATTGTGAAGAGAATGGCAATACAAGGCAAGTTCAAGGATACCACAAAAAGTATATTTGAAGGCATCACATCATTGAAAGATGTAAAAAACCTGCCCCTCTTCATTTTTTTCACAATTGGCATCTGGGCAAGTTATTTTATTCAATATTATCTCACATTTTTCTGCTTCGACTTCACAAAGGATTTGGGGATAATGTGTGCATTGTCGTCATTTATCATTGGAAGTATTGCAGTATTAGTACCTACTCCAAATGGTGCGGGTCCTTGGCATTTTGCTACAAAAACAATGCTTGTGCTCTATGGAGTATCTGATTCTAATGCTCTCTATTTTGTGTTGATTGTCCACGCAGTTCACACTCTGCTTATGATTCTGCTTGGAATCTATAGCCTTGTTGCACTTTCGCTTACCAAATTTGTCAATGCCGAAAATTCCTGAACACTTAATTGTTCTGGTCGTTTGGTCAAAAACTCTGCATTATCTCTTGCGAGAAATTCCAGTTGCTCGCTATTCAGCATTTGCTTAAGACTTACACGCAACATTTTTCTGCGTTGATTAAAGACCGTCTTCACTATCCGTTTGAAAAGTTGTTCATCGCAACCTATATCCTGTGTTTTGTTGCGTGTCATCCTGATAACGGCACTTTTAACTTTTGGTGGCGGATTGAACACGTGTTCATCAACTGTAAACAGATATTCCACATCATACCACGCCTGAATCAGCACACTCAAAATGCCATACTCCTTATTGCCTGGCTGTGCTGCTATTCTTTGTGCCACTTCACGCTGAATCATTCCTGTGCAACATGGAATCAGTTCTTTGTTATCCAACATTTTAAAGAATATCTGTGAGGAAATGTCGTATGGGTAATTACCCGTGAGCACAAACTGTTTCCCATCAAACAAATCCGACAGATTCATTTGCAGGAAATCACCAGCAATAAGATTCAACTGCCGACCACCATCCTCCTTTTTTGTGCATAGAGTGTTTTGCAAATATTCTATACTCTCACGGTCAATTTCAATTGCAGCAACCTCGCGTGGTTTAGTAACCAAGAATTGCGTCATTACTCCCATCCCTGGTCCTACTTCAAGCACAGGAATGTCAGGATAGGCATCCACCGTATCAGCAATGGCTTGGGCAATATTTAAGTCCGTCAGAAAATGCTGACCTAAAAATTTCTTCGGAGCAACTTGTTTCATG
>JAZLEX010000118.1:0-3715 GCA_045615485.1 Prevotella sp. | reverse complement strand
CCCCAACATCCGTCACTTACGTGCTGAGATTCATCAGCAGGCTCCTCAAGAAAAAAAGTGTAAAATGCTGTAACTATCACTCTTTTGGAATGTTTCCATTCCATAAGTTCTTGGGAATTTATCTTTCTAATTGACAATTCGTTGCACCAAGCCTTGTATCCGTCAGGTGTCTCCACGTAATCCCAATATACGTCAACCCCTTCGTGATGAAGTTTTACAGGCGTACCCATAAGAGCCTGCGTACCAAGTTCCGCTGCAAAATTTGGTTCTTCCCTCATGTTTATAACTGATTGTGTCACAAAGGCGAGAGCATCCAGTTCTTCATATTGCTGAGGGTCTTCTGTACCTATGGTTTCCTGTTCGAGCTGCTGACATCCCAACAGCATTGTAAGGCAAAATGATGCTATTATAATTTTTCTCATTTTTTACCAATAAATACTCTATTGTTTACACAAAGTTACCGTACACATAATTAAAATTGCTGTTCGTCGATGATGTTTCCATCTTGGTCAACAATGCGCCAGTGGGTGATGTTGCGGGCTTCACTACTGATGCTTACTCCGCACTTCGTAAGGACCCTCCCTGTCCCTCCCTTATATGGCGGGAGTTCTGCCTCGTAAGGTATGGCATAGCCCTTGTCGTCAATCTGTGCGAGGGCATTCTCCACGGTATCGTCAACCTTCAGTTCGAGTACAAAAATGTGAGTATCGGTCTTGATGATAACGTCCGCCCTACCAAGAATGCTCTTCACTTCGGTATCAACTTTGCTGTTCAACAGCGAGAAGACAATGTACATGAGCATCTGGTAAAAGGCTTCACGCTTCTTCTTCGCCATCCATTCCTTCTTGGTGATGATGTCGTAAGGCAGATTGGCAATCCATGAACGGAGTTGAGCCAATGCAGCAGACAGGTCGCCTCTCTTCAAGGCTCGTGCCATAGCAAGTATCGTGGCATTGCGCTCCATATCATTCGTGTCCATCAGATAGTTCGTTAACCCACCAATCATGCCCTGACGTACTTCATAGTTTGGAAAATGAAGGATATATGAATCAAAGTCCTTATCGTATGTGTCAATGGTAAGGTAACCGCTCTGGTATAGCAATGGAATCGGAGTCTTAGCATTCTCGCAAGGGGTATTAAAGTCCATGAGCGATAGTTCCACACCATCTAAATCCAGTGGGTTGAACTCAGGGTAATGCCGCAGATGCTCTATCAATCCTGTCATAGTTGCCGACTCGAACCAGTAGTGCGAAGTGTCATTATCATCAAGTGCCCTCAACAGGCTGAACGGAGCATAGACATCCTTGCTGTTCTTCGAAAAGTGATAACCATCATAATTCTTTTTCAGCAGTGCGTAGGCTTCGTCGATCGTGATGCCGAGGTTCTCGGCATATTCCTCTATGCAGGGACGGAGAGTTGTGTACAGTTCCTCCTGCGTTATGCCGCAAAGACCAGAATAGTCATCCAGCATTGAAATCTGGTAAAGATTATTCAGTTCGGAGAAGATGCTGAGCTGCGAGAACTTCGTCACACCTGTGATAAAGACGAAACGGAGATATTCGCCATCAAGTTTCAGCGTCTGATAGAAACTGCGTAACAAGCCTCGACATTCCTCTAAAACGTTGATATTATAAAGATTTCTGAGCAACGGAGTATCATACTCATCTATAATAACCACGACTTTTTCACCCATCATCTCGTGGATGTGAGAAAGAAGGTAATGGAAGCGGGTTCCTGCGATGTCGGTGTCTTTCTTCTTTCCATACTGTGACTCGTATTTAGTGTGCATCAAGGATAGAACCTCTTCCATTTGATCTGTAGTTTTGCAGTTGCGCATCTCGCTCATGTCGAAATGCAGCACGGGGTACGTCTTCCACTCCTTCTCTAATTCCATCACCTTCAGACCCCTTCGACCTTGCTCAGGACAGGCCTCGAACAGTTCCTTCTGCCCAAGGAAGTATGCTTTAAAAGTATTGCATAGCAGCGACTTCCCAAAGCGGCGAGGACGAGCTAAAAAGACATATTCATATTCGTGGGCAAGATTATACATCATGTCAGTCTTGTCAACATAAACCTTTCCCTGTTCCCTTATCTTCTGGAACTGGTCGGTATCTACTGGGTATAAGTATTTATTCATTTTCATTTGTTGCAAATACAGTTTTACGGTTTTGCGGCATCATTTGCCGATTGCGTAGGAATTTCGCTGCAAAGATAAGAAAAAACTTTGTTTTTTGATTGATAATTGACAATTGATAAATGATAATTATATTTTTTTAATATTAGTCGTTTAGTTGTTTGGCTTGTCCTGACCTTGTCGAAGGATTTAGTTGTTTGGGCATCCCTATCTCCTAAACGACTAAATATCTATTCATCGATTGGACCATGCGACTCGGCTGAAAGCCAAAGTTGCGCTTCGCTTCTGTATTTGTCAACAAGTGCCTTATTGGCATTGTAAAGCGCTTGAGTTGAAGCCTGCAAATCTTTGTTCTCCCGAGTATGTATCCATGCGTAGCAGCCAAGTTCTGGCTCGGCATCCATGCCAAGAAAACCGCCCTGATTTGAGAATCCTTCCACTCTCTCACCATTTTGGGAAAGTGCTACATACAGAAGTTCTCTTGAACCATCCTGAAGTTGAACTTTCCAAATTTTCGTCTTAATAGCAGGATCCCCCATAATTTCGACTTGCTTTACGGCAAAGAATGAAAGACAGTCACCGTACTTGAATTCACCATTATTCGCTACAACTGCCTCTGCGAACTCTCCCACGCTTGTTGACTCATCTATGACTAAATTACCCAAACTTATACTCGACTGAAGAATGCCGTTGAAATTGAGCATGTAGGAGATAGGGGATAATGTCCCATAAGAGATAATATAAGGAGCTGCGATGCAATAGCCAGCATCTTTCTCATCTGTAGTGAGATAAATGGGAACACATTTCAATGCAAGCCCTGAAAATACATTAAAAATTGAGCTTGAAGGGTTGGGACGCTCAAAATACTCTGGCAGTAAATCCTTCAAATAGTCGTACGTAATCTTAATGTTTGCACGTCTATAACGTTGTGCAGCCTGACCAATAGTACGAGTAAAGCCTCCATCCTTACTGGATGTACGGGTGTATCTTTTATTACCTTTTGCATAGCAGCGGACGTTTCCAACTTTACCATTAATCACATCCACCATCTTGTTTTTATTAGTCGCCATAATTATTAAATTTTTTAAATAGTTGTTTTTATATGTTAAATTCCTTGAACACAAATCCTCTACTACAAATAACTCACTTGTCAATAGCATATCAATATCTTATCAATACCTTATACTCACAATTTGCTCACACAGACTACACTCTATCGCTACTCTATAGGAGTGAGTAAATTGTGAGTAAATAGTGAGTAAAAGGGTTAGATAAAGGCTTTACATGCATGACTTGATATTTAGTTAAGGACTATGGTGCAAAGGTAATCAATAAATTCCTTTGCGCAAAAGATTTTTACAACAATTAACATAAAATGGTATTGCAAGCGAGTTAACATGGACAAGGATAAATGCGAACAAAACCTTTAATATACTATAAGTAGATTAAAAAATGTTATTTTATTTTGTTTGTTACGTCATTTTACCTACTTTTGCCCGAAAAAGCAAAAACAATGAAAATTATTGGCATAGGAGAAACGGTTTATGATATTATCTTCCGCAATGGGCAACCAGACAAGGC
>JAZLEX010000117.1:0-6673 GCA_045615485.1 Prevotella sp. | reverse complement strand
AAGGTGACGTGTATGTCTGACCGACATCGATAACTACGATATGAAATTATTGCGCACTTACAGCGCTTTAGTTAGTGGAAATCCTAAATACGTAGGGTTTTACCCTACGCTATGTTATTACGCTCCTACAGAGCTTTTATCCCATAAGTCCTGTAAGGACGGTATAATATAGCACAGGGTGAAACCCTGTGTATTAGGATGTTATCTCATTTAAGCCCTGTATGGGCGACATAATTTCATATACTCCGACAGCCATAAACGACCAAACAACCAAACAACCAAAAGGGTGAGTAGTTACGTAGTCTTTTGAATATTTGCTAAAAAAACATAAAAACTCTAACCTCTAACCTCTAACCTCTAACCTTTTTCTTATTTTTGCGGCATGAATAGAATATTATGCTTATTTTTTTACTTGACAATCGCTTTGTCGGTAACGGCACAAAACTATAAGGCTTTGTGGAAACAGGCTGCGGAATATGTCGATAAAGACCTTCCGCAAAGTGAGTTAAAGGTCATACGACAGATTCAGTCTAAGGCTAAGAACGAGAAAGTCTATGGTCAATTACTGAAATCTGAAATGAGAGAGATGCAACTGCTGTGCAAAATCAGTCCAGACTCATTGACAAATGTCCTGCAACGATTGATGGCAGAGGAAAAAGCCACAGACGACAAGGTGCTGAATGCCGTTTATTGTGCCGTGCTGTATAAGGTGATAGGAAATAATCTGACGCAATTGGGGGAGATCAACGATAACGATAACGATAACGATGACGATGACTATAAGAGTAGGATGGAGGCTTACCGCAAGAAAGCGATGGCTAATCCCGACTTGCTGGCTGCAAAAAAATGTGGTGATTACGAACCTTTTACAAAACAGGGCAATATTGGTAAATATTTCCTGTACGACTTGTTGAGTGCAGTAGGCTACGAAGTTGAAGACTTTGAGACTCTCCATGCCTATTATGAAAAAAAAGGTCTGAGAGGCGCTGCTCTGCTGACGGAACTTAGAAACTCAGGAAACAAGGAACTTTGGAATTCGGGAACTCAGCAGAACAACTATTTCGGTAGTCCTTATAAACTCTATTTAGATTCTTTGGAATTGGAATATAGCGACTTGCCTGTATGTGGTGAGGTCGCAATTGAAAGACTGAACTTCATGCAAAGTTGCTCCGATATAAAGACTAAGGACGAAATAGCCCTGATTCATCACGCTTTGAACCATTGGCCAGACTATGAGAGGATGAATGTGCTAAGAAACGAGGAGACCGCCAGAACACGCTCGCAATACACCGCCTATCTGAATAAGCAACAATGCTATTCTGGCGAAAACATAAATTTGGAACTCTCTGCCTTGAGAAATATTCCACAACTCACAGTAACCGTCTATAAAACGTCTTTGTCAAGTTGTCTTGAAGATTTTGATTTTCATAATGCAAAGGATATTGCAGACCTGAAAAAGAGGATTACGAGCACAGCCTTTACAACTACAAAAACCTTCTATGGTCATGCCGGCTACGATGTGTTCAATGATACCATACAGATGGGTAGTTTTGCTACAGGAGCATACCTGATAGAATGTTCTGCACCAAAGGTTGATGCAACTTACGAACTACTCTATGTAAGTGATGTCAATATTGCTTATCAAAACCTTCCAGAAGGAAAAAACCGAATAGTTGTGCTGAATGCCAGAACTGGTCAGCCAGTTGGTGGTGCACAAATTTATTTGAAATATGGCAATACCTTGAATGCTGTAAAAGAAACTCTGACGGCTGATGAAAACGGAGAAATAACTGTTGGCAGAAAAGAGCAGTCGCTGACAGAGGTCTATGCCTATACCCAAACCGATAAATATTCATTGCCAGTACGTGTATCGGGCACTTATCGTTTCTATGGAAGCAACCCAAAGGCAAAGGTAACACGCCTATATACGGATCGCGCAATCTATCGACCTGGTCAAACGGTCAAGGCATCAGCAATAGTATTTACTCGTGAAGGCGATTCGACAAAGGTTGTCTGTAGAGAAAATGTGAAATTTGTGCTGCGCGATGCAAACTATGAAGTAGTAGAAGAAAAATCCGTCAAGACCGATGACTATGGAACGGCAGCGGCAGATTTCATTTTGCCAAAGAAAGTGCTCACAGGCAATTTCACTCTTTACGCTGAGAATGTTTTTGAACGTATAAGGGTGGAAGAGTATAAGCGTCCGACATTTGAAATAGTATTCCCGGAAATCACGAAGAAATATCAAAATGGTGACACCTTGCTGGTGCATACAAAGGTTCTCACATTTGCTGGAGCACCTGTACAGAATGCTAAGGTGAAATATCAGACAGTCCGTCGTCCAGCCTACTGGTCAGCTTCCTCAACAGCGACAGTTACTATGCTCACAGATTCTGCAACAACCGATGCAAATGGTGCGTTTTGGCTCAAAATTGATTTGGACTTGCCAAAAGGCAATTCTCGTGTGATGTATAATTTTGTGACCACTGTAACTGCAACCAGTCTGAATGGTGAGACACACGAAGGCACTCTAACCGTACCGTTAGGCTACAAACGTGCTCTGCTTGAAGTCAACCTGCCTCAACAGATTGAACGCGACTCACTCCGTACTATGACTTTCAATATGAAGAATGCCGCTGGGCGTGAAGTGGATGCTGAAGTGAGATATTGGTTCGACAATGGAGAAGAGCATAACTGCCAGACGCAGCAGCAGATAGCCATTGTTCCTCAGTTGGAAAGCGGCAGACATGAACTCACTGCTATTTGCGAAGACGACACACTAAAGCAAAATGTTTTGGTCTTCACAGAAGACGATACCAAACCTTGCTACACCACGAAAGATTGGTTCTGGGTTAGTAGCAACACTTTCCCACGCAATGGCAAACCTGTCACCGTTCAAGTGGGTTCGAGCGATGAAAACCTGCATATTCTCTATAGCATTTTTGCCAAAGACAAGGTGATAGAGCAGGGGAGTGTTGAAGAAAATACTTCGCTGCTGAATCGCAAGTTTTCATACAAGGAGGAGTATGGCGATGGACTGGTACTTACTTTCTACTGGGTTAAAGAAGGAGTTAGTTATGAGCATTCGGCAAAAATATCTAAACCATATCCTGAAAAGTCGCTGAAACTGCAATGGACAACATTTCGCGACCGTCTGAGCCCTGGACAACAAGAAGAGTGGAGACTGAAGATTTCTGATACAGATTCCAAGCCTGCTGACGCACAACTGATGTGTACACTTTACGACAAGAGTCTTGATGCTCTTGCAAGCCATGGTTGGGATTGCCAACTCGGGCTGACGCGAAACTTGCCTTACAATACGGGCTGGAGAAGGCAAGGTATCAGAAATCTGACATTTAATTCTGTAGCAAAGTATTCTAAACTGACAAGTCACAATTTGGAATGGCCAGGTTTTGACAATAGTCTGTTCAATGAGATACAACAAAACTTGGTGCTCGCTGAATTTCCAATCCGACTTAGAGGAAATGCATCATCGGCAAAAACAGCCTTGAACGAAGTAGAATCGTATGATGGCATTAATACATACGAGACATCAGTGGATTTGTCTGGCAAGATATCAGGATTATCAATATCGGAAAACGAAGGTCAGGCGGAACAGGTTTCAAGTGTACAAGTGCGTGAAAACCTCAACGAAACGGCATTCTTCTATCCACAACTCGTTGCCGACAAGGACGGTATTGTTGCCATCAGTTTCACATTGCCAGAAAGTCTTACTTCATGGAAATTCATAGGATTGGCTCATACTAAGGACATGGGATATGGCATGATTGAAGATGAGATTGTGGCAAGAAAGGACTTGATGGTGCAGCCAAATGTTCCACGATTCATCAGAATTGGCGATAAGCCTACAGTTTCCGCCTCGATAATCAATATATCCGACAAGGCATTGAGCGGTACTGCACACATGGAACTTATCAACCCTGAAACAGAAAAGATTGTCATGTCGGACGACTGTAAGTTCACTGTTGCAGAGAACCAGACAGAAAGTGTGACTTTTGAAATCAATACAGGCAAACTTTCTGAACTTAATTCTCAACTACTGATTTGCAAGGTCTATGCCACAGGAAAAGATTTCAGCGATGGTGAGCAGCATTATCTGCCAGTCTTAACCAATAAGGAAATGGTAATCAATACGGTACCTGTCATTCAGCATGAGGTTGGCAACAAGACTGTTGATTTGAAGCAACTTGTACCAGAAGGTGTGAAAGATGCTAAACTCACATTAGAATACACAAACAATCCAGCATGGCTGATTGTTCAGTCGTTGCCTTCGATAACTTCACATTCCGACGATGATGTGATAAGCAATTTGCAATCGTATTACAGCTGTTCTTTAGCGAGCCGTTTCCTTCAGTCATCACCGCGACTGAAAAATATCATCAAGGCATGGGCAAACGAACCTAACGAAACACTCAAGTCACGACTCATGCAAAACGAGGACGTAAAAAACATTCTTCTGAATGAAACTCCGTGGGTCTATGACGCAAACACAGAGACCGAATGGATGCAGCAACTCGCCAACTATTACGATGAGAATACAATCAACCAGCGGCTTGCATCATCTTTGGACAAGATTGAAGAATTGCAACTCAGCGATGGCTCATGGGCTTGGTTCAAGGGCATGCAAGGCAATTTCAATATCACTCTTTCTGTAGTGGAACAACTTGCACGTCTGAATCTGCTCACAAGACAGAATGAAAACTCCCAAATGATAGCAAAAGGCATCTACTGGATGAGCCGGGAAACCAATAAGATGGTAGCCGAAATGAAAAAAGATGAGGCTAAGGGTAACAAGCAATATTTTCCTGGCGGAATAACCTTGCAGTATCTCTATACCTGTGCTATTTCAGACTATAAACCTGATAGTGAAACCCGACAAGCAAATGATTACCTTATCAACCTGCTGAAAAAAGATGTGCAGAAACGCTCAATATTTGAAAAGGGACTCACAGCAATAATCTTGCAGAAACATGGCGAAAACACTTTAGCACAAGAGTATGTGAAGAGCCTGAAAGAATATAGTGTCTATACCGAGGAAAAAGGACGGTATTACGATACTGAACGGGCAGGCTACACATGGCGCGACTATAATATACCAACTGAAGTTTCAGCAATAGAGGCAATTGCTTGCGTAACACCAAACGACCAGCAGACCATTGAGGAAATGCAACGCTGGCTGCTTCAGGAAAAGCGCACGCAGTTCTGGGCAACTCCTCTCAACTGCATGGATGCCGTCTATGCCTTTATGCTCAATAATTCATCGGCTTTGGATGAAAAAGAAAGCGTGGAAATCCGTCTCGACAACAAGCGGGTAAAAGTGGCAGAGAAAGTCGCAGGGTTAGGCTATGTGAAAAAATCGGTCGATTATAATAATGAGAAAACGGCAACATTCAGCAAGACGTCCGCTGGTACAAGTTGGGGAGCCGTCTATGCACAGTTCCTTCAGCCGATAACAAATATTGAAGCAGCCTCGAGCGGTATTAGTGTCACGAGGACAATTGATAAGAAAGGACCCCTCAAAGTGGGTGACAAGGTAAAAGTCACCATCACCATCCGTGCCGACAGAGACTACGACTTTGTGCAGATCATCGACAAGCGGGCAGCGTGTATGGAACCCATACAGCAGTTGAGCGGACAGCATTGGGGATTTTTTATTGCACCAAAAGACAGCCGCACCGATTATTTCATCCTTATGCTATCCAAGGGAGTGCATAAGATTGAGACCGAGTACTACATCGACCGTATCGGTACCTATCAGTATGGTCCTACAGAAGTCCAATGCGCATATTCACCAGAATTCACCGCCCGCAGCAGCGCAAACCTTATCACCGTGACAGATTAAAGATGAGAGCTTAGAGCTTAGAGCTTAGAGCTTAGAGCTGAGAGTCAGTGTCAGTAGTCAGTGTCAACGAGTCAGTAGTCAGTGTCAACGAGTCAACGAGTCAGTGTCAGAGTCAGTAGTCAGAGTTACTATAACCTTCCAACCTCAAAACCGTAAAACCTCAAAACCGTAAAACCTCAAAACCGTAAAACCGTAAAACCGTAATTAATAATGATCCATCCAGAAAATGATTCAGAATACAAAGGACTGCAAGTAAACAGTGGTGTAGAGCAGCCCGTAAGCATCATCAACCCATATCTGAAAAAGGGACGTTTTGCTCGCCATGAGCTATCTGTCAACGATATGGTTGAAGGAGTTATAAAAGGCAATATTACTATTCTCTCACAGGCTGTTACTCTTGTTGAAAGTCTCAACCCCGACCACATAGCCAAAGCGCAGGAGGTAATCGAAAAATGCCTGCCTTATAGCGGCAATTCTCTGCGAATAGGAATAAGTGGAGTACCAGGTGCAGGCAAGAGTACATCTATCGACGCTTTTGGTATTCACCTTCTTGAAAAACATGGTGGAAAACTTGCAGTATTGGCAATCGATCCAAGTTCAGAACGTTCAAAAGGCAGTATATTGGGCGACAAGACAAGAATGGAAAAACTCTCTGTCCATCCAGATAGTTTTATCCGTCCTTCGCCAACGGCCGGTTCATTAGGTGGCGTGGCACGCAAGACTCGCGAAAGCATCATATTATGCGAAGCAGCTGGATTCGATAAGATATTTGTCGAGACAGTAGGAGTGGGACAGAGCGAAACAGCATGT
>JAZLEX010000116.1:0-2415 GCA_045615485.1 Prevotella sp. | reverse complement strand
AGATTTCTTTTATGCGTACCACATCACAAGGCTTTCCATACACATGCACAGGCATGATGGCTGTAGTCTGTGGCGTTATGGCAGCTTCAATTTTTTCAGGGTCAATATTGCCTGTTTGCGGATCAATGTCAACAAACACAGCCTTGCATTCGTTCCACCACATAGAATGAGTAGTGGCAACAAAACTATATGGAGATGTTATCACCTCGCCTTTAATGTTCAAGGCTTGCAGGGCAGTAATCAATGGAAGTGTGCCGTTAGTAAAAAGGCTGATATAAGGCACTTTCAGGTAAGTTGCCAATTCTTTTTCCAGTTGACGGTGGAAACTACCATTATTCGTAATCCATTTTCTGTCCCAAATTTCCTTCAACATGTCGTTGAATTCATCCAGGTTGGGGAGCAATGGTGATGTGACTGTTATTCTATCCATTCCATCATGTTTTTAGGCGGCAAAGATACGAAAAAGGTTGAAGGTTGATTATTGAAGGTTGAAGGTTTTAAGTTTTTTTAGCGGTTACAACCTCACAACCGTACAACCTCACAACCGTAAAACCTTATAACCTCATAACTTCTAACCCCTTTTCTTTTTCAACAAATATTCAATCGTTTCTTTGAGTATCACCGAACCGCAGACTCTCAGTATTGCTATGTATGCCACAGCAACAATCAGAATCTTGCAAGCCAGCCGCAGATAGATGTTCTCTACACCACAAACAGCAAAGTGAGTTCCAACAATCAGTCCTGCCGATAGCAGAAAATACGGTGCAATATCTTTCAGCACATAAAGCAGTTCTATGCCTATTTCACGTTTCACAAAATGATGCCATACAAAAAACCAGAAAATATTTATTGCCACAAAAATGTAGATCATCCAATAAAGCCCCAATGGATGAGCCAGATAAACAGCACATAATCCGAGCAGGCTCAATACCACCACATTCCACATATAAATATTTGATTTGCCACGGCTGATGATAAAATTCGTCATCAGGTTGTTCAACGGCACGAATGCTCCCCAGATGCACAATATTTGCAGCATACAGGCACTTTCGAGCCATTTTTCAGTTATGGCAATCACAATAAAGTCCTTTGAAATCAGACTCAGTCCGAACATTGCAGGAAACGATACAAAAGCAGTAAAACGCATCATCTTTCTGAATGTACGAACCACTCGCTCATTGTCGTTCTCATCTACCTTGGTGAAAATAGGTTGTACCACACCACTCAGCATATTTGAAATCAGCGAATGTCCCATGCTGTTCCATTTGTTCGCTTCGGTATAGTTACCAACATCTTTGACTGTATAGTACCTGCCAAGCAGGACGCTGAAAATATTATTGTTTATTATGTTGAAGATATTGGTGACGATAAGTTTGCTTCCAAAACCAAACATTTCTTTTATAGGAGTAAAGTCTATATGAAAATTAGGTTTCCACTTTGCATAATAGAAATTCATCGACGTTATAATCAGAACGTAAATCAACGTCTGCGTAGCTATACCCCAATAAGAAAATCCGTTCAGTGCCATACAGATAGCTATTATCCCAGAAACAAGTAGGCTGGTAATAGATATTATAGCATTCTCTTTTACCATAAGGTTCCTGAACAGGTATGCCCTTGGAGCAATACCGAAACACGAAAGCACAATGCTCAGAAACATGTATCTTGCTAATGGAATAAGCTTCGGTTCATGGTAGAACTTTGCAATCAGCGGAGCAGCAAAAAACAAAATCAGGTAAAACAAAATGCCAGCCAGCGAACTGAACCAGAACACGGAGTTATAGTCGTTGTCAGTAATATTCTTGCGCTTGTTCAAGGCTGATATGAACCCACCTTCATAGAGAGTATATGCAATCTGTGAAAAGATTAACAGCATACCCACCATGCCATAATCCGACTGTGACAGCACTCTTGCCAGAACAATGCCGAAGACAAAATTGAGCAGTTGCTGGATGCCGTTGCTAATGCCGCCCCATAAGAGCCCGCTTGCCGTCTTTTCTTTCAATGATTTCTCCATAAAACCACAGATTACAAAATTCCGCTTGCAAAATTAGTGCAAACCGAGTGAAATACAAAATAAAAAAACATTTTTTAATTTTATTTCCGAGGTGCCGCCTAATTTCAACGAAGTTAAAGTTAGTGCAAACCGAGTGAAATACAAAATAAAAAAACATTTTTTAATTTCGAGGTGCAGTAACTATTCAGGCTTTTTGAAGCCGCAAACACTAAAAAAACTTAAAACCTTAATCGTAAAACCACAAAACCGTAAAACCATAAAACCTTTTTATTATCTTTGCATCGGAATTGAATTAATCATGTTGCATAAAAGAAAACAAAAAACGTTGTGTTTAGTATTGTTGCTGTTGAGCGGCTTGGTGGCTGCTTGCAGCAGTATTGACTGTCCGCTTAACAATA
>JAZLEX010000115.1:0-6847 GCA_045615485.1 Prevotella sp. | reverse complement strand
CAGTTATAGTACAGGGCAATGCGGACTGTTTTTCCAATATAAGATGCTGGAATCTGAGCTACGGCCTTATAGAATGTGGTGTAGTCGGAACCTTCGGTATGAGTATTGTTGAGCAATGTCCAGTTGGCAGATGGATTTTCGGCATTGAAATTGTCGGTTATCATAAGCTGCTGGTTTTCGTTGCCCTTGTTGTAACGAAGGAGGTAGTTGTATTCAACGTAAGCAGAGTCAACGCTTGTGAGGTCGATTTCAGGTGATACAAGGTAGCATGTTACAGGGGTTGTTGTCTTGCTGCTGCTGTCGTAGCCAGTTGCCGTTGCACAGCTGTAATCGTTCTTCCATCCGCCTTCACCACTTACGGTGTGATTGATGAATGGTTCGAGAGAACTTGCAAATGAAACATTGAGGAGGTCATCGCCTACTGGAGTTGGGCCTGGCGATGGTTTGCTGACAGCATGACCTGCTTCTACGACGAAGTTTTTAAGTTCCCATGTTGTTGATTGTTCTGCTGGTGCATAGAAAGCGAAGATGATGCGTACCTGATCCTTGTTGACAAACTGGTCGGGCAGTGCTATTTCGCCTGAGCTGTAAAGAGTCCAGTCGCTATAAGGCGATTCAACAGGAGTCCATGTGCATTCCGTCCATTGAGTAATGTCGGAAGGGTCGATAGCAGATGTTGCATAAATCTTATGATACTCCGCCCAGTTAGGAACTTTGTTTGCATAGCGAATAGTGTAGTCGAAATAGAATTTCACTGCATTGGAATCAGTCTTGGTGCTGAATGCAGGTGACACAAGGTAGCCTGAGACTTCCCTGTTTGACTTAGTGCCAGTGCCTTCCCAGTCTTGATAGCCTGTGGCCTGCGTGTAGGAATTGCCTTGCATCCAAGGATTGTTGTCGGAGGAAATAATAGTCCAATCGTCCTTCAGATTTGTACTTTTATAAAGTGTGCTTTTCTGAGGTGTAGGATAAGGTGCAGGCACATCGGAACATGCTGCGAAAATTGTTGATATTGCAAGCAATGCGATTAACAATTTTGAATTTTTGAATATCTTTTTCATGATTGTATAATTTTTTTGCGTTTTTTTTCGATTTTTCGATTTCTCGATTTTTCGATTTCTCGATTTTGAATCAGCGTCAGCGTCTATTCAACTTCTTCTACATCATCTGCTTTGATAATGATAAATTCGAATTTATCTTTGAAGCGTTTCACTACTCCTGTAACATTGACTGCACCTGCAGGGAGTGTGTCGGCTGCAAATTTAGCGTATTGGCTGGTGTAGATACATACACTCGAAGATGGGTATTCTTTGAAATAACGTTCTGTGTAATCGTTGTCGGCTGCACAATAAGCTTGCTTGCCGCCATCAATAAAGTGAACATTGTACAATGTAGCAACCTTACCTGCCGCATCGTATTTGTTCCAGTTGGCATTGAAGGCTTCTGCAGCGTATGTGTAATATTTCTTCAACTTGTAATCAAGTATCTTAAAGTGCTGATGCCAGATGGTTTGATCCATTCGGCTTACGTATGTCTTGCCATAAGAACTTGAGCTTTTGCTTGAGCTTGTATATGGTGTACCAATCTCAGGTTGCAGTCCGTAGCAGCCAACGTAAAGTCCCTTGAGAGAAATAAGAATCTCCTGTCCGAGTGGCAGATAGCCCCAAAGTCCTGCTTGAGAGATGCAGATGATAAGAGCACCTGTATCATCCTGAACGGATATTTCGCTATACATATTGCCGCCCAAGTCGTTGCCTGTGACTATACCTTTTATATAAATGTCATCAGTTACTTTGGCAATGGTGTAATCGGTGTTGAAACATGTTTTGAAAGTTTCGTTTGCTTTTACTTGAGCAATAGTCCAAATGTCGGCTTCGTTTTCGTTAAGACTGTTGTTGCCGTATGGAGATGGAATTACGTTGGGTTCTTCCCATATAGTCTTCTTACAGCCTGCAAGAGCGATGAGAACTAAAACGATAGCAAAGGTTTGCCCAAGCCCACCATTCATGAATTTTCTTAATATCTTTTTCATATTCATATCCTCCTTGTTTTAGAATCTGTAAGAAACCATTATCATTCCATTGAATCCGTAGGCATAGTATTTCTTTGGATTCAGACTGAATTTGTATGTGCGTGAGTTGCCTGTAGCTGTATAGTCGGCACGGCTCTGTTCGTAACCGCCAGTACAGAAGTCACGCTTGTTGAGAATGTTTGTCAGCAAGAGGTTGATTGAGAGTTGTCCATGCTTTGTATAGATGCTTCTTCCGATGCTGCCATCAAGCATAAATCCGCCATTGCTCCTTGTCTGTGCTGCCTTGTCGTAGTCAAAGTTGCCATTGTTATCGAGTAATTCGTTGGCTTGAGCAGTTCCCTTGAATCTATAGGTAGGAGAATAGGAAAGGAATATTCTGTCGTAGTAGTTTCCGTTGAGGTCGAGATACCAACCATGAGCATGATAGCTAAGACCAAGGCTTAAAGCAGTGAGAGGTGTGCCACTTTCGCGCATTCCCTTGATATAGGCATGGTCGTTATTGTAATCTCCTGAAGTGGAAAGCATGTAACGACATTCGGCATCTTTTGAGTATTTCGCCTCGGAGATATTACCAATGGCTTTTACATTGAATTCTGTAGTAATCTTAAAGTTGAGTCCGAACTCAAGTCCATAATATAGTTTTGAAATATCGGTAAGCGACATGTATGTGAATGAGTTTTCATCGTCGAAATAGAGAGCCATCCACTCAGTGCCTTTTGATGTCTTGGAAAGGAAGCCGCTGATGTTTGCATGCAACCATGTTGTTTCCCACTGATAAGCCAGTTCGCTTGAGAAAATTCTCTCAAGACGGAGGTTGGTAACAAAATCGTTGTTTATTTCAGGAGCGGCAAAAGCTGCTGAAGCCAGTGGAGCCTTATACTGGAAACCAGCACCTAAAGAA
This sequence comes from Prevotella sp., assembly GCA_045615485.1. Taxonomy (GTDB): domain Bacteria; phylum Bacteroidota; class Bacteroidia; order Bacteroidales; family Bacteroidaceae; genus Prevotella. The sequence continues at coordinate 3,914 of JAZLEX010000115.1, read as the reverse complement.
ACCATGTGACCATATCCGAGATTTACTCTGCCCGCAGCCTTCAAGCCACCATCGAGGAAATGGGCTGTTCCGCCTTTTCCGTAAGAATTATTGATGGCAAGACCATTACGCATGTTTCCTTTGCGCCACATTGCTGTGCCACCGATTCTGCCTGAAACAAAATAATGAACATTCTTTTTCAGCAATGTAATATTATCTGAAAAAGTTGCCCATGCATTAGCTTTGTTGACCATAATGTTATAGTCGGCAATCATGCGGTCGTCTTTACGAATGCTCTTGTTAGGATTGTTTACATCATATTGCAATTCAGGAGCAATGGTTGCATATTTGCTTGTTGCGTATGTATTGATATTATGAAACTGATTAGCTCCGAGCATATCTTCCATGGTGTAGTAGTGCATTCCTTTGCTTAGTGCAGCATTGAATCCTGCATTGATTTTCTTTGTTGCAGAAAGCCTGTGTTCAATGGCTGATGCCAAGGTCAGTTTCATCTGGTCGTTGTGGCGGGCTTGTACATAATACATTGCGTCAACACCTGTTCTGTTGGCTGATTCGTTGGCTGCATAAAGTCTGTCCCAGTTTATCTGGCGATTGGCTTCAGACGATGTAAAGAAGTCTCTTGTACGTTCCCACGTCTCGAAATTTTCATCGGTACGATTATAGATATCGTCTTCATTCCATACGTCGTAGAAGTTGCTTGGCATCTTCTTGTAATAATCAGGTTGTGGGTTTTCAGAGTTGTTGTAGTTCAACTTTGTTGTCTTGTAAGTGGCATATTTTCCCGACAAGGAAGTTGTCATCTTCGTGTCGTTGTTGATTTTCCAATCCCATGTCAGCAAAGCTGTTGGTGCATATTCCGTTACAACACGGCTGTTACGAATCTGACCATTCTGATAGCCCCAATAAGGGTTGTAGGTATAGCTGTTTGCAAGCCAGTAGCCCTCATCGGTAGAAGCACCCTGTGTAGAACGCTGTGTAGGGTTGCCCCATGTTACGAGCGACAGGCTATGCTGGTCGTTGATGCGTTTTTCTGCTCCGATGAAGTACGACAGGGCATTGTACCATGTTCCTTTTACATATCCGCGGTTTGCCCAGCGGTATGTTAGAGAGCCTGTAAATGCCCATCCGTTTGCCATAAGTCCAGTGTTATAGGTGTAAATGCCGCGCAGAGTGTAGTTCCGATTAGCTGCACCTGCAGAAAACTTATGACCTGTAGCAAAACTGCTTGGACGGAAATTGTAGTTGCTCGAACCACCCATCTCGGAGAAAGTGTAATTGTTGTCTTCAAAAGGAAGAGAACTTTCTGACGCACGAGTCTGATTGTTCAAACCACCCACATGTGAAAAACTAAACTGACCCCGTTCAGAGTCGTTCATAGGGTTGCCATTGATATAAATATCGTTATAGCTTGCTGCGAAACCACGATATTTAAATCTCGCAGGACTGAAAAGGTAGCCCACATTGCTGGCATAGATGTTGCTGTTTGAACCGACCACTGTCACATTTTGTGACATGTCATCGTTTTCGCCCAATTGTGCTTCTGTAAACGTAATGGCTGATTCGGCTGCCATTTCAGTTTCCAAACTATCGGTTTTAGTGTTTTGGGCAAATAAAGCTTGTGAAAAACAAACAGCCAGCAGGGCAATTTTTGTTTTTAATCGCATAGTTTTATTTTTTGTTAATAATATATTAAAATGTTCGGGTGCAAAGATATGAAAAAACGTTGTTTTTTAATTGATAATTTGTAATTGATAATTGATAATTATGATTTTTTAATAAAAAAAGTTAAAAAACCATCATTTTTCACCCCTCATCCCTCACCCTTTTATTATTTTTGCATGACTAATTAGAAAATAAGATGAAAAATTACAAACTAATCGTAATGTTGTTGGTGCTCACATTAGTGAGCACAACAAGCTGCCTGGCAGAAAAGAAGTTCAATATGTATGCCATCGGCTTCTACAATCTTGAAAATCTGTTTGATACATGTCACGATGAAGGTAAGAACGACTATGAATATCTTCCGACAAGCAGTAGCAAATGGAATAGCATGAAGTATAATTCCAAATTGAAAAACATGTCGCGTGTGCTTTCGGAAATGGGTACTGATATGCTGAAAAATATTGGCTGCGCAGCGATAGGCGTTACGGAGATTGAAAATGATAATGTTTTGATTGACTTGTGTAATCAGGAATCGCTCAGGTCGCGCAATTGGAAATTCATTCATGTTGAAGGTCCTGACCGACGCGGTATTGATTGTGCGCTGCTGTATAATCCAAAATTCTTCTCTCCAGACAATGTTGTATTACACAGATACATTCCCGAGCTCGAAAAAGACAGTAATTACATCACACGTGGATTTCTTACAATAAGTGGGAAACTGGCAGATGAGCATGTTGCCTTCATTGTCAATCACTGGCCATCACGCTTTGCAACAAGTTTTTATCGTGATTGTGCTGGACGACAGGTTAAATTGGTGAAAGACTCTCTGTTGAAAGCAGATCCTAAAGTCAAAATTTTTATTATGGGTGACATGAATGATGACCCATTCAACGACTCTATGGCAAAATATCTTGGAGCAAAGCAAGAATTAAAGGATGTAAAAGACGGTGATTTGTGGAATCCTTGGTGGAACATTCTTACAAAAGAAGGACGTGGCACATTGCTATACAACGGAAGTTGGAATTTGTTCGATCAAATCGTGATGAATTCGAATCTTTTGAATCGTGACGGCAAAAATGATTTCTCAACTTTGAAATTCTATAAGAATAATATTTTCACTCGCGACTACCTATTCCAGACAGATGGTAAGTATAAAGGCAGCCCTCTGCGTACAAAAGCTGGTGGTGCATGGCTCAACGGCTATTCCGACCACTTGCCTGTAGTAGTTTATCTTCTCAAGGAACAGAAATAATTCAAAAACAGTAATAATATGACAATAATTGGTGTAGCTGGAGGAACTGGCAGTGGCAAGACTACTGTTGTAAAGGAGATTTCAAAAACTTTGCCACCAGACTATGTGGCTGTTGTGCCTTTGGATTCTTATTACAATGACACGTCGGACTTGACTGATGAAGAACGCCGTGCAATCAACTTTGACCACCCTGATGCTTTCGATTGGAAACTTCTAATACAACAAATAAACGATTTGCGACAGGGTAAAGCTATCGAACAGCCCATTTATTCATATCTGGAAAGCAACCGTCTGAAAAAGACCATTCATGTGGAGCCAAAGCCTGTGATGATTATTGAGGGCATTATGACACTCATAAACAAGAAACTGCGCGACATGATGGACTTGAAGATATTTGTTGATACCGATGCTGATGAACGACTTATCAGAAACATACGCAGAGACGTTGTAGAAAGAGGCAGAACATACGAAACAGTAATGGACAGGTATTTGAAAGTTCTGAAACCAATGCATGAAGAGTTTATCGAACCTACAAAACGCTATGCAGACCTTATCATTCCGCAAGGTGGTGAAAACCATCAAGGAATAGATATCCTATGTAAATACATCGAACGGATTGTTTTATGAAATTCCTGAATACTTCTGTTTTTCGTGCATTATGTACTATTGCTACAGGAGCATTGCTTTTTGTATATCCCATTGAAATAGCTCAATGGGTGTCGATAGTCATTGGAATACTTTTCATTATTCCTGGACTCGTGTCGGTGGTAACATACTACTTTCATCACAATGACCATGTGATGGAAAATTCCTTTCCCATGTTTCTGCTTGCAGGTTGGGGCAGCATATTGCTGGGTACTGCCATTTTACTGATGCATTCACAAATAGGTAATATTGCCTTTATCTTACTTGGGGCCATCTTGGTGATTTTGGCTGTATCAACATTTATCGGTGTGCTGAATGCCAGAAAATATTACAATGTTGGATTTGGGAATTTTGT
>JAZLEX010000114.1:0-3890 GCA_045615485.1 Prevotella sp. | reverse complement strand
TTCTGCCTGCATGACAGCAAACAATGCCTTTAGGTTTTTCATTTATATTTCAGAATGAGTGACATACCTGGGCGCAAGCCTTCAACCTTTGTAAGCGGATGAGCACGGACTTCAAATGTTTTCAAGTCGTACTGTCCGTTTGCCTTTGTTGCCTTCCATACAGCGTATGTGCCTTGGTCTTTTATGAAATAGATTTGCATCTCAATTGTCTTTTCAAAGGCAGGGATATAGGCTTTTATCTTGTCGCCTGTCTTCATGCCTTTCATCTGATCCTCGCGCACATTGAACGTCCCCCAAGTGTCGTCTGTCATGGCAATATTCATGATTGGCGACCCAGTGCCGACAAGTTCGCCGACTTTAGGAAATACCTCACTGACTTCTCCGTCAAACAATGCTCTCTGAACAGTTTCCTTCTGCATGGAATTGAGCAGTTTTACGTTGCCTTGTGCTATTTTCACCTGTTGTTCGGCAGCTTTTTTCTCTTCGCTTCTCGCACCGTTTACAGCCATGTCGTATTGACTTTTTGCAGCCTGCTCCTGTGCTTGAAGAGCCTGATAGTTTGCCAATAACTCATCGCGCCTTTGTGCCGACATGACACCTTCTTCATAGAGTCTGTTCACACGTTCGTATGATTTTTTTGCAATATCCAATCCAGCTTTTGCCTGTTGCCAGATTTGGTATGCAGCCTGAATCTGTTCCTGGCGTGCACCATTGTTTGCCATTTGGCTCAATGCACTGGCTGCTCCTTCGGCTGCCGTAGCACTTTCTTTCTGTGCGTTTACCTCTGGTGCATCCAGTATGGCTACTATGTCACCAGCCTTTACCTTGTCGCCTTCTTTGACTTTCAGTTCCAGAATACGTCCTGGTACCTTACTCGAAATGCGATACTCAGAAACTTCTACTTGCCCTTGAATAACTTCTTCGCTCTTGCCGAGGAAAAGATAACCGAGCAGGGCAACTACTCCAATTGTGCCTAATAAGGCTCCTATTGCAATAAGAATATTCTTATGCTGTGATTCTGCACTCATAATAATTTATTTACAATTTACAATGTACAATTTATTTATGATTTTATTAATTTCGCAATTTAACTCTGACTACTGACTTTGACTCTGACTTTCAAGGTTCAAAGTTATCGTTATCGTTTCGCAGTGTATTGTCATCCTTAATACTTTATCATTCCCAATGCCTTTTTGAGTTCTGATGATGCCACACGCAATTCTATCAGAGCATCAATCTTCTGAGTATTTGCCGTGAGCCATGCTGTCTGTGCTTCAAGCACGTTTGATGTTGTCATCACACCTTCCTTGAAACCGAGATTTGCTGCACGGAGATTTTCATCGGCACTCTTAATGTTGCGCTGTGTCATATCAACTCTCTTCTTGGCTTCATTCAGTTTGAAGTCGTTTTGATTCACTTGTAGATGAATCAGTTCCTTTGCGTCAGCCAGTTCCATGGCTGCTATATTCGAAGCGGCTTTTGCAGAGCGAATCTTATATTTGGTTTCAAACCAGTTCCAGACAGGAATCTGTACAGCCACACCTACATTCCATAAACCGCTGAATTTCTTCTGGAACCCATTCAGGACATTTGGATTGGAAATTGTGTATCCTCCTGTCAATGCAAGCGACGGCATATAATCGGCAGTTGCAAGTTTTATGCCTTGCTTTGCAATGTCGGTTGAATTTTCGAGCATTTTTATTTCAGGTCTGTTTGCCCATGCCACATCGAGATTTGATTCTGGCATCTGCAGGTCGTCGGTCAAGTCCTGGTCGTCTTCATCAGCGAGTACTATCTGACTTTCTATAGGCATACCGATAATCTGGCACAAAGCCATTCTTGACAGGCTGAGTCCGTTATCCACTTGTGTGACAGCCATTTCTGCTTCATTCACTTTCACATCTACACTCAATCCGTCAGCCTTCGTGGCAACACCTTCTTCAATCATCTTCTTAACATCACCGTCAAGAGTTTTCACAAGGTCCAGAAAGTTTTTAGCCAATGCCAACTTATGCTTCAGGGAAACTACGAGCCAGTAAGCTCTTTCCGTGTTGATAAGCAATTCCTGTTCCTTAGCTTCTGTCTGGTTGGCTGTCAACTGCATGTTTATGTCGGCAATCTTGTTGAGAGCCGTCAGTCGTCCTCCCATAAAGATAGGTTGTGTCAGTGCGATAGAGCCTATCCACATGTTTTTTGTGTCGGTGCGAAAGGCATCGCTTATCTGGTTGCCGACATCATTAAGGTTATTTGCAACGAGAGGAGCAGCTGCCTGCAAGTCTTCAAGTCCCTTCGCCAGTGCTGCGGCTTGCTGAGCCGTGATGATTCCTTGTTGAGTTAAATCAGAAATCACCCCAGGTATATTAAGACCTTGAACGAACGAGTTGAAGTTGTTTACGGTAGTTGTCCCCAACGAGCCTAAGGCTGCTTTTTGGTTGTCGTTCAGCAATGATATTTCCTTGCTTGTGTAGAGATAACTGCCAACAGCTGATACTTTAGGCAGGTATTGAGTGCGAGCAATGTCCTTTGCATCTTTTGCAGCACTTTGTTTCATGCGTGCAATGGCTATCTGCTTATTATTTTTCAAAGCCAGATCCTTGCATTGGTCGAGTGTCAGCATCTGGGCATTTGCTGCAGTTGTAACGATAAACTGTGCAACAGCCATCATGATACTGATGTAAAAATATTTTTTAAATTGATTCATACTCTAACGATTCTATAATCACAAAACGTAAATTTTGGCAAAGATACACTTATTTGGATTATAAAAGAGCAACCACAGCCGATTATAACATTTTTTATTAAATTTTATTTGATAATTGCACACCCACCAACCACTATGCGCAAAAAAGGTCACTTGATCGTTTAGGAATTGGGAGGGGGTGTATGTTTTACATTTTATGTTTTATATTTTATATTTTACATTTATATGAGCATCAAAGTAACCATAACTATACAACATATAATATAAGCAATACAACATTTCATATTTGTATGGGCGTCAAAGTAATCATAACCATACAACATACAATATAAACCATACAACATTTCTCATTTGAGTCAGCGTCAGTAGTCAGCATCGCTCAAAAAGTTCAAAAATGGCGTTTAGCCCATAGAAATCATAGAAAACATAGAAATTTTAACAGAAATTAACCAATTTGAACCACAATCGTCAATATGGTTAATTTTAGTTAATTTGTTCCTTTTGTTCCTTTTGTTCCCTGCATTTTCACCGATTTAGGCTTCTTCCTACAAAAAAAATGGAAGGCACATATTTGCGCCTTCCACTTTTTTTTATGGTTATGTTTGCAAAAAACTATTGTCCTGCGAGTGCATCAGCAAAGCCTGCGTAGGTGTGCTTGCGGTAGTAGTACTCATCCCAAAGTCCGATAGGTTCGCCAGCACGCCAGCCGCTACCCTTTGGAGAGTCTGTTACACCCCATACACAAATGCCCCATTGCTGGTTGACTGGTACTTTTTCGAGGTAGTTCTTAACAATGTACTTGTAGTAGTCTGCCATTGCATGATGCTGCTCTTCGGTAACATTTTCAGTCATAATCTTGTTGCCAGCTTCATCAGTGATGCCCATGTCAAGCTCAGAGATACGAATCAGCTTGCCTGTTGCTACGAGTGTGTCGAGCATTGCAAGGTAGTTCTTTTCATTATTAGCCTGAATCTCTGGGTTCATTGAATAAGTTACGTGCATCTGAGTTCCGATACCATCGATGACAACCTTTGGTTCGCCTTCAACGTCTCTTTCCCATTCTTTTACCAATGCGATGAGACCTCTGCACTTTTCAATGCTCCATTCAAGGTTGTAATCGTTGACAAAGAGTTTGGCATCCTTACCGTTTTCATGGTTGCGTACCATCTGTGCTGCGATGCGACCATAG
>JAZLEX010000113.1:0-11159 GCA_045615485.1 Prevotella sp. | reverse complement strand
GTCAGTTGTTTTTGGTTGTTATATCGTATCATACTGCAAGTATTTTCTGTGCAAAGATACTAAAAATCTTGCATATAAGCAAATAAATAAACAATTATCTTCTTGATAATTAGTTAATTAACGTTAATTCAGCAAACCCTATTTAGGAATTTAGATATTTAGGGTTCCCAATTTAATCCACTTCGTGGCTTTTCTTCCTCCGCACCTCGGCATAATGCAAATATATTTGCATTATGCTCTCGGTTTGTCGTCAGTTCCTAATTTCCTGATTTCCTAATTTGCTGCTCGATAGCGGTCTTCATCTTTGTCGCCAAGCATACTCAAATAACTATTATAGCGGCTTTGGGCTATCAGATGCTCATCGAGAGCTTTTAGTACTGCACAGCCAGGTTCATGTGTGTGGGTGCAATTGCTGAAACGGCAATGTTGTGAAAACTCAAAGATTTCCTTAAAATAACTGGTCAGTTCTTCTTTTTCAATATCAAAAGTTCCAAAACCTTTTATGCCAGGAGTGTCAATGATGTAAGTGTCTTTGTCACAATCATCATTGCTGATTTGTATCATTTCGCTGAAAGTTGTTGTATGCATTCCCGCATCATGTGCTTCACTAAGTGCAGCGGTTTTCAGTGTTCTGCCTTCAATAAAATGATTTAGTATGCTGCTTTTCCCCACACCACTATGACCGCTGAAGACACTTATGCATCCTTCCAGAAGTTGCTTGATTTCAGCAATACCTTTTCCAGTGACAGCCGATACTGATATGCACTGGTAGCCGATATGCTGGTATAGTTCCATCATCACTTGCTGATAGTGCAGTTCTTCGTCTGTAAGCAAGTCGGTCTTGTTGAACAACAGGACGACTGGTATGCGGTAAGCTTCGGCAGATGCTAAAAAGCGGTCGATAAATGTGGTGGATGTTTCTGGGTGGCTGACAGTCACAACGAGAAAAGCCTTGTCAACATTGGCTGCAATGATGTGGCTTTGCTTTGAAAGGTTGATTGATTTTCTGACGATATAGTTCCGCCTGTCATGAATGCTGGTAATCAAAGCTGCTGTCTGTTGGCTGTTTTGAATAGGCTTGTCGATTTCCACTACGTCACCAACAGCAATTGGGTTGGTGGAGCGAATGCCTTTCAGACGGAAATTGCCTTTGATTTTACATTCAACAAGCTGGCCATCGTCAGTCTTGACAATGTACCAGCTTCCTGTATTTTTGATAACAAGTCCTCGCATGTGACTTATACAGTCATAATCTCCTTGTTCTTTGCAGCGAGGATTTCGTCAATCTTCTTGATGAATTTGTCGTGTAATTTCTGAAGGTCGGTTTCAGCATCTTTTTCAAGGTCTTCTGACAGTCCTTCCTTTATCATCTTCTTCAGTTTGTCATTGCCTTCGCGACGGATATTGCGAATTTGAACCTTAGCTTTTTCACCCTCGCCATTGCATTGCTTCGTCAATTCTCTACGGCGCTCCTCTGTTGGCTGAGGGATGCCAAGACGAATCTGTTCACCATTGTTTTCTGGCATAATGCCCACATTAGAACTCATGATAGCCTTCTCAATGCTACGGATGGCATTCTTGTCCCAAGGCTTGATTGTAATGGTGCGTGCATCAGGTACCATTACGGTTGCCACCTGATTGAGAGGGACAACACTTCCGTAAGATTCAACTTTAATACCATCGAGAATGTGAACGTTTGCACGACCAGCGCGAATGCGTGACAATGTGTCGTCAAGATACATTGATGCCATTTCCATCTTCTCTTCGCATGCGCTAAGAATTTCTTTAACTTCTGCCATATTTGTAAATCTTAAATTTTCCGCGGACAAAGATATAAAAAAGGTTGAGGGTTGAAGGTTGAAGGTTGAAGGTTTTATGATTTTTTAATAAAAAACCTATCAAACTATTGCAAATTAGGGAATTTCCTATGTGTTTTAGGGAAAGTTTCTTTGACAATACACAAAAAAAACTTACCTTTGCAGCGTAATTCAAAAATGTGTGTTATATAAAAAATATGAATGTTATGAAAAAGATAATTTTTTATGCACTATGTTGTTTGGGCGTTTTAAATCTGCAATCATGCCAAGGTGATGAAATTGTGAGGGACAACTATGTCTATGTTGAAAAAGATACACCTGTTCTCAATATCACCCGAAAATATGATATTACTTTCAATTCTGCAAAAGTGGATTGTTCTGTGGTGTGGAAGTCGTGGGAATATTATATGCAAGGGAGTACAACAGTGGGCGTATTGGTGTCAACAAGACCAAATCCTACTGAAGGTGGAAAGTTCTATACTACATACGGTTTGAACAAAGGCATAACTTCATTTACAACCCAGTTGTTTGATTTGAAGCCTAACACCAAATATTATATATTGGGATATGCTGACGACATTGAAATGGGCTATACTTCATATAGTCTGCAGATGGACTCAATTGTTACGGGCGATTATATTCCTGTTCAGAACGGACTGCAATATACTGGTGATATGATGGTGTGTTATAGAGATTCCTATTCTGGAATAAAATATGATGCTAATTATTCAAACATTGTTTTCTATGAGGATGGTGCAGGTGTTGGTCACGGTGAAGAGATTGACTATTTTGCTGATGGTCCGATAGCATGGCAGAGCAGTTATTTCACATACATGGAGAATGATGAAAACGGTACTCTAATAATGACTTTCCCTGGAAATCACGATTTGGATTGTACGGTTTATGTAACGGAATTGAACACGGATATGTTTGCTGGCTATTATAATGGTAACGTGGATGACTCATTCCGCCTGAAGAAACTTACAGGCTTCAACGACTGGTTCAGATACAGTGCCGACACATTCTATGGATATGAATCACGTAACTCTAAAGCAAAGTCTGTTACAAGGAGTGCTGCAAAGATAATGATAATGTCGCCATTCGCCAGCAAAAAAATAAAAATACAAAGAAGATGAAAGAATCTGAAATCAGTTGTATAGGAAAATATTTGAAAAGAATCTGCCTCGTGCTGTTGCTCTCACTACTTGTGGTAAGTGTAACAGCACAGCAGCGTTTATTCCATATCGACCGAAGCCGCAATAAGAATATTGTCTGCTACGATGTGAATCTTGACGGAAACAAACTCCATAAGAAAAAACCTGTAATCGAATATTGGGAAAGGTTGGAAGAAGATGGGCGGCGTGAATCTCTATCGTTTTTTGAGAAACAGTTTGCATTCGGCTGCCATGTGATAAAAGCCGATGAAACCGAGGCAATTGTGAAACTGACAGCCTATAAGAAACGTGAAGTCAGAATCCACATGCATAAAGGAAAATGGATTGCTTCGACAATAATAAATGGCAAGGAATGTCGGTTGACGCGAATAAAGGTAAAGTCTATTCCGCCAAAAGACTTGAAGGTGGAATATGTGGAACTTTGCGGCACCACATTGAAAGGCAATAAAGAAGAAGTTGAGCGAATTGAAAAATAGAAATTAACTCCAAACCTTACATCTTCATGCGGACTTGCTTTCCTGTATAGTTTACTGGTTTGGCATTCTGTCCTGCTATGCTGATATTGAATGTGCGTTGCGAAAGCATACCAGTGAATGTGCCTTTACGTGGAAGAATAGTAAGAGTGTGCGACCTGTCGTTCCATTTCATGCAGATTTCGCTGTATTCTCCTTTTTCATAATTGTAATTATCACCTTCGTCTTCATACAATGTGAATTCAGCATCAGCACCAGGATAGATTACGATATTCAGGTTGTCCCATTTCTGTTCTGACGTGTATTGCACATCTGGTCCTTGTGGAATGATAGAACCTGCCTTGACGTATAATGGCGAATGGGCAAGTGTTATCTCTGCCAGAATTGTCTGTCCACCATCAAGCAACTTATTAGTCCAGTAATCATACCACTTTGCACCTGCTGGCAGATAGACTGAATAAGTCTTTTTTGCTGTCCAATCTGGTGCCTCTACATCCTTTTTCAACTCTTCTGGCGTATAGAGAGGGTCTATGACAGGACAAACAAGCATTGAACGCCCGAACATGTATTCACGGGCATTATTCCATGTGTTGCGGTCATTTTTAAAGTCCATCATCAATGCACGCATGAAGGAATCATCGTTTTTGCTGACTTGCCATGATGTGCTGTAAATATAAGGAATAAACTTGTATCTCAATTTTATGGCATCGCGCAATGCATCGAAAACTGGTTGCCCTTGTTTGCCGAAATAATAAATCTCGCGATACACTTCCGTGCCGTGGCTTCTCATCATAGGACAGAATGCACCAAATTGCATCCAGCGTGTGTAGAGTTCCTGGAATTGTGGATTTGATGTTCCTGAATTACTGCCTTTCTTATTGAAACGTCCTGCAAAAAATCCACCTATGTCGGTGTTGACATTAGGATTAGCAGTCAGCGTATAGTTCAGGCAAATAGGAATCTGATTCCTGAATGATTCCCATGAAGATGTGATGTCACCGCTCCATGTGTTGGCACCTGTGCGTTGTTGACCTGCAAAATAACTGCGTGTGAGAATAAATACACGTTTAGAATCATCAATGGCACGCTGGCTGTCATATACACCTTCTACAGTCTTCAAAGGATAGATGTTTCTCACAGAGCGCCAACTGCCCATTGCTGTGTTGATGTCTAAGTCGGACTCTTTGTAGTTATGATGGTCAGGATCAGTGGAATCCATCCACCACGCATCAATACCCATGTCGTGCATTGGTCTCAGGTATTTCCAGAATATGTCGCGAGCATCTTTACTGTAGGCATCATAGCAGCGCACACCACTTGGATAGTCCATCCTTGGTGGCCATTGTGGAAGTCCACTTTGCGGCCATGTGATGAAGTTCATAAGCAAATTTTTTGATTTCAGTTCCTTGAATTGTTTGGTTTCTGGTCCAAAGGATGCCCAAATGCTTATTGACATGTGTGCATTCAAGCGGTGGACTTCATCAATCATCTTTTGTGGTTTGCCAAATTCAGGATTGAGAAAGTCCATGGAATTCCAGTTGTAGTTGCTTCCCCAGTATTGCCAGTCCTGAATGATTCCATCAAAAGGAATCTGCAGTTTGCGGTATTTGTTCACCACTTCCAATAATTCATCTTGGCTTTTATAGCGTTCACGACTTTGATGGAAACCATACGTCCAAAGAGGCAGCATAGGAACTTTACCGCTGAGATAGCGCATTTGAGCAATAACACCATCTGCATCAGTGCCATACATGAAATAATAATCCACCCTCTTCCCTACCTGGGATTCGAGGCTGAGGCATCTTTTTCCATTGGTCTTTGAGTCATCAATTTGTGTTGGAGAGTAGTTCTCCCAATAAATACCGTATCCTTTTATGCTCTGGAAAAAACTGGCATAATCTTCCAGATTGGACTGCATCATCAACCTGTTTTCTCCACTTTGGTCCATCTTGCCATTTTGCAGCAGTCCTAAACCATAGATTGGTTCATCGTTGTCGAGCAAGAATGCCTGTTTTACCCTGAATGCACCTTTGTCGGGACCATCTGTTATTGGAGTAAAATTGTAATTGCCCTCTGAAAGCAGTTGCTGTCCTTTCTTATCGGAGAAAGTTACTCTGCCATTGGCTTCATCAACTTCCACACGGAGTGCAGACGATGTGTACAACGAAACATTGCCCTTCATAGTCTTCTTTATCTTGACCTGTTGTGGAGTGGCAGTTATGACTTCGCTCTTGAAGTCGTCCGACGGATTACCCTTCACTATTCTTACGATTGAAGGAGTGAAAAATTGCACTTTAATGTTTTCAGCATTTGCTGATATTGCCAGTGTGGCAATGGCTAATAGATTGAATAGTCGTTTCATATTTGCGGTTTTACGGTTTAAACTCAGGAGTTAAGGAGTTAAGAAGTTAAGGAGTTAAGGAGTTAAGACATGAGCCTTGCGTATTAAATTGTAAATAAATTGTAAATTGAAATCTGTAATGCGGTTTTGCAGTCCTTACAACCTTATGACCTTACAACCTATAAGCGTAGCGACCGATAACCGCTCAAGTTGAGCTTGCGAGACTTGAGTTATGGAATTATTTCATAAAGCAGAAATAGACTGCAAGCACAAGCAGTCCGAATGATACATAGTGATTCCAATGCAATTGCTGATTCTGAAACAAGACACTTGCTACAATGGCAAAGATTACCAATGAGATGCACTCTTGTATGACCTTCAGTTGCACAAGCGAGAATGGTCCTCCATTGCCTTCAAATCCAATGCGATTGGCTGGTACCATCAAACTGTATTCAAAAAACGCGATTGCCCAAGAAAATACAATTACACCAAATAGAGGCCAATTCGCTGATACTCCTGTCTGTTGAAGTCTCAGGTGTGCATACCATGCCAACGTCATGAATATGTTGCTGAATATCAGTAGCAGAATGGTATAAAATCCGTTCATGGTTGAGTTTCCCCTTCAATATAAGTGTTTAGCGACACGTCTATTCCGTCATAGACAGCATACGTGTATTGGCTTATCCAATCGCCCAATATAAAAACCTTTACCGTTCGCGAAAGCATAAGGTCGAGTTCAATATGCCTGTGACCAAAAATGAAATAGTTTATCTCGGGATGATCTTTTGAATATTCCTTTGCCCAAACCACCAGGTTTTCCTTGTTTTCGCCTTGATACGATGGCTCGACACCATCAGGACGTTTCAGTCGGGAATGCTTTGCCCACATTTGTCCGAACCAAATGCCCCAGCGAGGGTGCAATGATGAAAACAAAACTTGACACAGATGGTTGTGGAATATGGAACGGATAATCTTAAACCCTTTTTTCTGTACACCTAATTCGTCTCCGTGTGCAAGATAGAAGATGTTTCCGTATATCTCGGTCGTCATTGGCTTAGTATGCAGAATCACTCCACATTCACGTTCCAGATAATTGTATGCCCAGATGTCGTGGTTGCCTGTGAAATAATGCACTTCCACTCCAGAATCGGTGAGTTCGGCTATTTTCCCCAAGAATCTTGTGTAGCCTCTTGGTACGGCAAAGCGGTATTCATACCAGAAATCAAACATGTCGCCCAGCATATAGATGGCTTCAGCCCTGTCTTTTATGCTGTCCAAAAAACTCACAAGCCGCCTTTCCTGAGCCCGCTTGTGCTGAAATGCCCATGAGCCTAAATGTGCATCGGAGATAAAATATATTTTTTTCATAATAACCCAAGATCAACTTTTGCTTCTTCACTCATCATGTCTTTATTCCATGCAGGTTCAAATACCAGTTGCACAACAGCATTTTTTATGCCTTCCAGATTGCTGACTTTCTGGCGCACGTCTTCCAAAATAAATTCTGCAGCGGGACATGTTGGCGCGGTGAAGGTCATATCTATTTCTGCAATATAGTCATCTGTCACTTCAATCCGATAAATCAATCCCAAATTATAAATGTCAACAGGTATTTCTGGGTCATATACCGTCTTTAGCAAATCAACTATTCTGGTCTCAAATTCTGTTCGTTCTTCTGGCTTCATAATCTCCCTTCTTCGTGGTAACTATAATAGTTTCCATCAGTAACAATTATATGATCCAACAATTGGATGTTCATCACTTTGCATGCGTTTCTTACAGACTCTGTCAGTTGGTCGTCATTCCTGCTTGGCATTATTTTGCCACTTGGGTGGTTGTGGCATATTGTCATGACTGTGGCATTGCAGAGAATGGCTTCTTTCATCAGCAGGCGTATGTCAATCATTGCATTGGTTATGCCACCCTTCGACAGGCGCATTGTTTTTATCAGTTTCAGGTTGTGGTTCATGAAAATGGCATGAAACTCTTCTATCTGTAAGTCCTGCATCTTTGGCAGCATGAACTCATAAACCATCCCTGCATCGGAAAACTGCACTCTTTCCTTAACAATTGTCAGTTGGCGACGTCTGCCCAGTTCGCATGAGGCTAATATCGTGATGGCTTTTGCCTCACCGATGCCATTATATTTCGTCAAATCCGAAATGGACATTTTTCCTAATGTGTTTAGGTTGTTGCCACAGTCCTGCATCACTTCTCTCATCAGATCAACAGCACTTTTCTCGGTGGTGCCGCTGCCGATGAGTATGGCTAATAGCTCTGCATCCGACAGGTTTTCAGCACCGATGCTATTCAGCTTCTCCCGTGGTCGGTCTTCTTCAGCCCATTTGTTGATTGAGAGTTTCATTTATAGAACGTTTCGTTAAATGCAGAAAATTCATCCTTCTTGCAAACGCAACGCTTCCACCAAGCCGACAGAACCCCGAATCCATAACCCATCAGTTGCACAAAGGCAGTGGCTATGGAGTAAAAACCTATTTTCAGGCTCTTGTTTCTTATTGTGGAATCCAGACAAATCACTAATGCAAAAAAGATAATCGGCAGCCATGGGGTAGCAGCCAACCAGTACCATTTCATGCCACCAGCGTATGCCATCAGCACCCGTCCTGTAGCTGATGCAAGGACTAACAAGCATACCCCAAGAGTAAAAATAGTTGGCAGCAGATGCACAAGTTTCAATGATTCGGGATATTTCTTGTATAGGTTTATGCGTGCAATGCCGCTATTGAACACCTGACGGAAGAATTTTTTAATATCCGTGCGTCGTTTGTGCCATACCCATGCGTCAGGAAATAGACGGCATCGGTAGCCATTCTTGAAAATACGAATGCTGAAATCAATATCTTCGCCAAAACGCATCTTTGAGAATCCACCTAATGCCTTATATACATCTGCACGTATGCCCATATTGAAGGAGCGCGGATAAAACTTGTCAAGTTTTTTCTTGCCTCCACGGATGCCGCCTGTAGTGAAGAAACTCGTCATGCTGTAGTTGATGGCTTTCTGTATGTCTGTGAAGGAATCGTGAGCCTTGTCAGGACCACCAAACGCATCAGCGGCATTAGCCTGAATTTCCTTGTCAACCTCTTCAAGATAAGTCGGAGGCAACACCACATCAGAGTCGAGCACTATCAGGTATTCTCCTCTTGCCCTTGCAGCACCATAATTACGGCTTTGCCCAGGACCCGAGTTGTCTTTGCAGAAATAATACAACTCAAAACTGCCTGCGCTCTTGTAAGTGTCGCAGACAGTATCACATTTACGAGTAGAGCCATCCTCAACAATGATTACCTCGAAATCGGTAAAGGTCTGTTGTGTGCAACTCTGAAGCAATTCTTCAACCTCTTCAGGACGGTTGAATACGGGTACTATTAATGAATATTTCACTATTATTCCTTTACTCTCTGAAGGTATGAACCATCGCGTGTGTCAACCTGAACCAGTTCACCTTCGTTGATGAATAATGGCACGCGGATTTCAACACCAGTTTCCAATGTAGCAGGCTTTGTTGCATTTGTTGCAGTATCACCCTTTACACCTGGTTCACTATGAGTGATGCGGAGAACAGTCTTGACAGGCATTTCTGCGTAAAGTATTGTACCGTCAGTTGTATCAGTAACAACTTCCACAATGTCGCTTTCCTTCATGTAGTTCACACCTGTGATAAGGTCTTTCATGATTGGCACCTGTTCGTAAGTCTCCTGATTCATGAAAATGTAATCATTTCCATCAAGATACAAGAACTGGTAAGGACGGCGTTCAATGCGAACATCCTCAAGTTTGAAACCAACCTGGAATGTGCGTTCCAATACACGACCAGTAGTAACGTTTTTCAAAGTAGTGCGCATGATGGTATTACCCTTGCCTGGCTTTACGTGCAAGAAGTCAATACATACATAAATCTGGTTGTCTAAACGGATACAAGTTCCTTTCTTAATTTCTTGTGAATTAATCATAAAAATAAATATTTTAACGTTAAAAAATTTGTTCAATCGGCAAAGGTAAGAAAAAACTTGTTTTTTAATTGATAATTGACAATTGATAATCGAAAAATTAAGTTTTTTTAGTATTTGAGGTTTTAAGGTAATAAGGTTTTAAGGTTATGAGGAGTTAGGGATTGTGAATCCCAATCTCCTAAACCATATGACTATTCTTTACTCACAATTTGCTCACACAGACTACACTCTATGGCTACTCTATAGGAGTGAGTAAATAGTGAGTAAATAGTGAGTAAAAGGGTTACATAAGGTAGTGATGAGGTTGTCGCTTATGGAGTCACATAACCGTATAACCGTATAACCGCATAACCGTAAAAATGATTCTAATCATTTAAGACTTTCTGTTCACTTATGCTTGATTATGATTATTTTTTATGAGAAAAATCGTAAAACATCGAAAATTGTGACGCTATCGTAAAGTGATGTAGTGTATAAAGACGGCAATCATCACCAAGGATGTGGCTCAACGCCATAAAATACGTAAGGTGACGGAACTCTTCAACCTGGCTAACTACCTACTATCAAACTTCTGCAATCCGTTTACTACACTTTCGCTCTGCGAAGACCTTGGCATGAGCAGTGAGAATACCGTGAAGAAATTCTGCGGCTATCTGCATGAACCCTATCTGTTCTACTACCTGCCACGATACAACAACAAGCTGAAGGTCATGATGAAAACTCCACGAAAAGTGTATGTGGTGGATAATGGTTTTGTCCAGGAAGCGGGGTTCAACCTCAGCGAAAATATGGGACGACTACTCGAAAATGAGGTTTTTATTGAACTTCGACATCGAGGCTATGACGAAGAGAAATCACTCTTCTATTATCGTTCACGCAACGACAAGGAAGTTGATTTCGTCACACGACATGGGGTACATGTAGAACAGCTCATTCAAGTTTCATACGACATAAGCAACGAACGTACTCTCAAGCGAGAGCTTTCTGCCTTGGTGGAATGTGCTGGCGAACTGCATTGCGACAACCTCTTTCTCATCACTTTTGACACAGAGGTTATCATTGAGCATCATGGCTACACCGTTCATGTCATACCATACAACAAATGGCAAGCGTCCTCTATGTAATTATTTTACAATGACGAAGCCACCGTTGTGGAGGATGGTGAGTTTGACTTTCTTTGGATTCTTAATTTTTGATGTGGTCTTTTTCGGTTCACGGTCTTTGCGGTCGCTATAGAGTGTGACGGTCTGACCTGGTTCGATGATTTCGCTTAAATCAAGTTGGAGTGTTTTGTCCTCGGCTTCTGCATTGGTGCCTGCAATGTACCATTTGTCGGCATTCTGACGGGCAAGCACAACGTATTTGCCTGGATAGCCATC
>JAZLEX010000112.1:0-2017 GCA_045615485.1 Prevotella sp. | reverse complement strand
AGCAACCAGCCGATAAAGAATGGTAGTAGAACATCGCGAAGATAGTTGATTGCCACGACGGCGAAGACGATGGCAATGGCAGCCATTGCCCAACGTATGAAGCGGTCGAAAGTGATATGGTCGGAAATCATAGGGTTTGCTTGTTTTGTTCAGCAAGAGCCTTCTGGTAACATTCACGGCAGAGAGGTTCATATTCTTGCGTCTCGCCGAGCAGCACACGCTTGTCGTTGTCAACAAGACGATGGCTGATGTATGCAAGGTTTCCACACTTAACGCAGATAGCATGCACCTTTGTCACCTCGTCGGCAATGGCACAAAGTCCAGGCATAGGACCGAAAGGAATGCCGCGGAAGTCCATGTCAAGCCCTGCGATGATAACCCGGATGCCGTTGTTTGCAAGTTGGTTGCACACATCTACAAGTCCATTATCAAGGAATTGTGCCTCGTCAATACCAATGACATCAACGTCGTTGGCAAGCAACAATATCGCTGCCGACGAGTCAATTGGAGTGGAGATGATGGCATTCTTGTCGTGCGATACCACCTCTTCTTCCGAATACCGCACGTCAATCGACGGCTTGAATATCTCCACACGCTGCTTTGCAAACTTAGCTCTCTTCAAACGACGTATCAATTCCTCTGTCTTTCCTGAGAACATGGAACCACATACAACTTCTATTCTTCCTGGTCTTATAGACTCTCCCTGTGCATTTGTTGTCATAACGTTTGCAAAGTTAGTGCAAATCGAAGACAATACAAAATAAAAGTCAAGATTTTTGTTTTGTATTGTTGAGATGCAGCCTAACTTCGACAAAGTCAAAGTTAATGCAAATCGAAGACAATAACGAAGTATTTTTATCCTCTCTTGTTATTTTATGTCACATCACTCCATAACTAATATCCACGGAATATTTCAACTGCCCTGGTTTTTGGTTGTGGGTTTTAGGTTGTAGGTTATAGCAAAAACCGAAAACCCATAACCCACAACCCATAACATATATGAGTATCTGTTCATCTGAATAGTCATGGCTCTGCATGAATGAACCTCACACTCTTCGGATTGAATAGAATTAAGACAGCGCCGTCCTTATCAATCACCTCAACAGCTGGTCCTGCTTGTTCCTCACCAAGAGAACCGAGGAGAGCCTTTCCTCCTATTTCCCTTGATATCTCTATTACAGTGAAAATATCAGCGTATGTACTCCATTCCTTTTTATAAGTTTTCAGAGAAGATTTGTGAACTAATATACTCGACAATGAACTACATCCGTAAAAAGCCTGATAGCCCAACGATGGTGGTGTTGCACCATTGCAGATTACATATTCAAGATTCGAACAATTATTGAAAACAAATGTTCCGATTTCCGTTACCGATTCAGGGATGATGATCGATTTCAGAGCACTGCATCCATCAAAAGCAGAATTTCCGATTGAGGTAATTGTACTTGGAAGTTTTACTGACTTCAGGTTATCACAACCTGAAAAAACCTGGAGTTCAATTCTTTCTATTGTGTTCGGGATGGTTACAGACATCAGTACCTTGTTAGCAAAAAAAGCGGCTCTCACAAACTTCGTAACAGGATACTCCTGTCCATTATACATCACCGTGGCAGGAATGACAAGGTCTGGCGTTCCGTTATAGTAACTATTTTCTCCTACGATGACCGTACTATTTTCTGTGTCAAATTCATACTGCACTCCGTCAACTGTGAATTCTGGATTTTGATCTTCGGCCATCACTTTCACAAATCCAAATGCCACCACTAACAACAATATAAGATACTTCTTCATAATTAATTTCTTCGCATAAATGTAATACAGATTGTAATAAGACACGGCAAAGTTACAAATTAATTAGAAAAAAAACAAATCTAAACGCAAGTAAGATTTCTCGTGGTAACAAAAGACAAACCGAGTGGTATCCCCGATGCTCCCTGATTTCGCCCCTCCTCACGCGCGCACGCGTAATATAAAAGGTGTAGAAAAAGTGATTTGACAGTGGCTTGAATGTTAAAAA
>JAZLEX010000111.1:0-3716 GCA_045615485.1 Prevotella sp. | reverse complement strand
ACGCTTGTACTCTTCCACTCTTATGCTTTCAAAAGCGTTCTCGGCATGAAGGGTGAAATTGCCTGTGAGCACTTTCTTTGGCAAAATAAAATCTGCCGCTGCCGTACCGTAGTCATCGGTCTTTACGGATTTTTCTTCTATCACGTTATAGTTTGCATCGCGCAGCACAAATTTCACATTTTCTCTACAGACAACCTTTGTTGAATCACCTTCACGAGTAAAAACTATCGCCGATGCCTTCACCGTCTGACCTGGACGGTAGATTGCACGATCAGTATAAAGGCGAGTTACTTTTGTCTTTGGGTTGCTTCCATAGAAGCGGTATGTTCCCGACACACGTAATGGCAATGAATATTTGTCGGTCTTGGTATAGGCGTAAACCTCAGTCAGCGACTGTTCTTTCATGCCAACAGTTATTTCACCATTTTCATCAGCCGTCATGGTTTCTTTGACAGCATTCAGTGTGTTGCCATATTTCAAATCTATTTGCGCACCACCAACTGGCTGACCAGTCCTGGCATTCAGCACAGCAATTCGGGTCTTTCCTTGCGGAAGGTTTTGATAGGCAATACTGATGTCACTTATATAGAGCAGCTCGTATGTCGCATCCATCTTTGGTGCGGAACATTCCACCAAATATGCTCCTGTAGCAAAACCGTCCATCTGAATAGTGTCTTCAAACACATCGTAGTCGGCATGGCCATAGAAGGTCTTTGTTGTTGTAAAGGCTGTGCCCGTAATCCTCTTTTTCAGGTCGGCAATGTCTCTTGCATTATGCATGTCAAAATCTTCACGGCAGCTTGATACTGACGTCTTATAGACCGTTATTGTGAGTTGAGGAATATTTCTCAGCTCAGAGAGTTCCATGCACATGTTCTCCCCTGAATAGCATTGCTCCTTATTTAGATAGGCTGAGTATTGCGGACGTGTTCTGACTGACTCCTCGTTTCTGAGCACATTCATTCTCTCATAATCTGGCCAATGGTTTAATGCATGATGAATCAGGGCTATTTCGTCCTTAGTCTTAATGTCGGAACATCTTTGCATGTAGTTCAGTCTTTCTATTGCAACCTCACCACATACAGGCAAGTCGCTGTATTCCAATTCCAAAGAATCAAGATAGAGTTTATAAGGACTACCGAAGTATTTGTTCTGCTGAATTCCCGAATTCCAAAGTTCCTTGTTTCCTGAGTTCCTAAGTTCCGTCAGCAGAGCAGCGCCTCTCAGACCTTTTTTCTCGTAGTAAGCATGGAGAGTCTCAAAGTCTTCAACCTCGTAGCCTACTGCACTCAGCAGGTCATACAAGAAATATTTGCCAATATTGCCCTGCTTTGTAAAAGGTTCGTAATCATCACATTTCTTTGCAGCCAACAGGTCGGGATTAGCCATAGCCTTCTTGCGGTAAGCCTCCATCCTACTCTTATAGTCAGTATCAGAGTCAGTGTCAGAGTCACGCAATTGCGTCAGATTATTTCCTATCACCTTATACAGCACGGCGCAATAAACGGCATTCAGCACCTTATCGTCTGTGGCTTTTTCCTCTGCCATCAATCGTTGCAGAACATTTGTCAAAGAGTCGGGACTGATTTTGCACAGCAACTGCATCTCTCTCATTTCAGATTTCAGCAGTTGCCCATAGACTCTCTCGGCTTTTGCTTTCGACTTAATCTGTCGTACAACTGTTAACTCACTTTGCGGAAGATCTTTCTCAACATATTCCGCAGCCTGTTTCCACAAAGCCTTATAGTTTTGTGCCACTACCGACAAAGCCATTGTCAGGTAAAACAATATACAAAATATTCTATTCATGCCGCAAAGATACAGAAAAGGTTAGAGGTTAGAGGTTAGAGGTTAGAGGTTTTTATGTTTTTTTAAGACTCTGCGCCCCAACCCCCTAACCATAATTGTTTTTTTGCGAAGTATCCAATTTATTTACGATTTACAATTTACCTCAAAACCTCAAAACCTCAACTATGCTTGTTCTCCTCCTTATCTCCTCCTTATCTCCTCCTTAAGTCCTCCGTAGAGTAGAGGATGAGGAGGAGATTGCCTATCAACGAGGTTTATATTTTGTATGAGGCCATTGAGAGAATTGCGAAGTTCATTCATCACTCTGAGAGCATAGTCGTCAACGCTGATGTACTCACCGATCTTCATAGGCTTGAAGTTTGGTTGGAAGGAGCCATCATCCCTGCGAGTAATGGTAATAAACTTACCATCGAAGACGCGAGGGTTGCGTTTTCTGAGTGCAGAGAACAAAACTTTTTCTCCGTCATTTCCCAATATCAACACTTATTTAACCCCGTTATTATTCGTATTCAACTAATATTCGTCTCATATTCATCTCGTATCTAAAATAGGAGGTAAATAGGAGATATATACGAGATATATAGGAGATGAATACGAGATATGCAGTAAAAATGCTTGAGATTCGTAGAAGATGAGGCATCTTTATGGAGGTGATGATGAGATGAGTTCGCAATGACCGATTCTGGTTAAAAAATCATAATTATCAATTATCAATTGTCAATTATTAATTAAAAAACAAAGTTTTTTCGTACCTTTGCACCCAATAACAAAGAATTACAAATTATGAAAACTTTAAAATCTATTTTATTGCTCGGCTTATTCTGGATGATAAGCCTCGGAGCAAGTGCAGCAGACATTCCAAACGATGAGATTTGGTACACGAGTAGTAGTGGAAAAGTAGTTACGCCATATAGTAATGTTTTTGGCGCAAGCATTGTAAGTAACACCTATACCAATGGAAAGGGTGTCATCAAGTTCAACGGCAATGTGACTTCGATTGGAGATGAAGCTTTTAATGGCCGTTCAGGCTTGACAAATGTGACAATCCCTAATTCCGTGACTAAGATTGGAGAGTTTGCTTTTTATGACTGTTCAGGCTTGACAAGTGTGACAATCCCTAATTCTGTGACTAAGATTGGAAGTTCTGCTTTTTATAATTGTTCAGGCTTGACAAGTGTGACAATCCCTAATTCCGTGATTTCGATTGGACGTTATGCTTTTGAACGCTGTTCAGGCTTGACAAGTGTGACAATCCCTAATTCCGTGACTTCGATTGGAAATTATGCTTTTATGTACTGTTCACGCTTGACAAGTGTGACAATCCCTAATTCCGTGACTGAGATTGGCGAATATGTTTTTTGTGGCTGTTCTGGCTTGACAAGTGTGACAATCCCTAATTCCGTAACTTCGATTGGATTTTCTGCTTTTGAATATTGTTCAGGCTTGACAAGTGTAACAATCGGAAATTCCGTGACTTCGATTGGAAATTATGCTTTTGATGGCTGTTCAGGCTTGATAAGTGTGACAATCCCTAATTCCGTGACTTTGATTGGAGATAGGGCTTTCAAAGAATGTTCAGGCTTGACAAGTGTAGTAATAAATATAGTAGATTGGGCAAATAAAAACGTTCCAGCAACTACATCGTATTTGTCAGATAAGCCGTTCTCTTATACATGTAATGGCAATAAGATAGAAGGCGATTATACAATTCCTGATAGTGTGACAACAATAGTAAATTATGCTTTATACAAATGTAAAGACATTACTAAATTAACAATCGGAAATTCCGTGACTTCGATTGGCGATTTTGCTTTTTCTGACTGTTCAAGCTTGACAAGTGTGACAATCCCTAATTCCGTGACTTCGATTGGATATGATGCTTTTGAGTACTGTTCAGGCTTGACAAG
>JAZLEX010000110.1:0-4783 GCA_045615485.1 Prevotella sp. | reverse complement strand
GGATAGAGGTTATTGGCACGATTTCCTATGTTTTTTGCAAAACCTAATGGAAAGTGTTTATAAGTGATAAGCACTATTCCTTTTGGTGTGTCGGCTGCAAGTCTGATGGCTTCGCGGCGAAGATATTGGATGGCTTGATTGTAATCCACATCGACTGTAGTGTATTTGCTCAAGTCAACGTCGGAGGCAAGTGCTTCGGAAATATTGCCCATGTTGTTGTTTTGATATTCCTCAGCCATAAAGTGTAGATTGCAAGTTGGTCGTTTGGGGCTTTGCGGTTCATTGAACCTTAATCCATTGTTCCCGTTTTTCCTCATGATTGAGAAAAACAGTCCTTCGCCTTTGGTCAGACCAGGTATGAAACGATATACGGGAGCGTCAAAACCTTTGAGCAATGAGCCTGTGATGTTCCACGAAGGTTGTGTTGCAACGGGTAGCAGTTCTGCTCCAAGTTCTTCACAAATCCATTTCACGTTTTCCTCGTTTTCAAGAGTATTGAACGTGCAGGTGGAGTAGATTAGCAGTCCACCAGGAACAAGGCAGCCCCAAATATCTGAAATTATTTCGCGTTGCAACGTGCGGCATTTCCTTACGTTTTGCTGCGACCATTCTTTTATTGCCCCCTCATCTTTGCGGAACATACCTTCACCAGAACATGGCACATCTGCCAAAACCACATCAAAACACATTTTGTTCTTCTTGAAGTCGCGAGGAAAATTGTTGGTTACAAATGTGTTTTTTGCACCGAATTTAATGATGTTTTCAGCCAGAATGTTCGCCCTGTTGCGGATTGGTTCGTTGCAGATGAGCAAAGACTCTGGAGTGATGAAACTGCGGGCAACGGTGGATTTTCCACCAGGAGCAGCACATAGGTCGAGCATTTTCACATCCTGATGAATATATTGTCCGATGGCTTGTGCAAGAAACATGGATGAAGCCTCTTGAACATAATACACGCCAGCATGAAACAGCGGATCGAAAGTGAAATCAGGTCTTTCTGTCAGATAGTATCCATATTTGCACCAAGGCACAGGCTTGTCTATCAGGTGGCAAGCATTTTCATCGATTCCATCGTGCAACTTAAAAGGGTTTATTCTTATACTTGCAGGGGCAGGCTCATCGAAAGCCGACATATACCTGTCGAAGAGTTCATCTCCAAACAGACTCTTTGTGTAATCAATAAAATCCTGTGGCAGATTCATTGTCGGTGGGTTTTATAAATTCATTCAATTTTCGCAAGCTCCAGTTGAATAAATTCACAAAAATCATAATCATGTAAGTGTTTGTCGTCAGCATAATTATGTTCTCGTTTTATCTCTTTCCACTTTGTGAAATCTATTTCTGGGAAATACACGTCTGCATCCGTTGGTTCATCGTCAATAATAGTCAGATAGAGTTTGTCGGCTATGGCGTACATCTGTTTATAAATGTATGCACCACCAATGATAAAAATTTCCTCATTCTCGCCACACGATGCGATGGCAGCCTCAGGCGATGTAAACCATTCTGCTCCTTCCTTATCGGATGGAATCTCGTTAGGGAAGGCAATTACAAGGTTTCTCCTGTCGGGCAGAGGACGCTTTGGCAACGACCTGAATGTGTTGAGTCCCATAAGAACGGTATGCCCTTTAGTAATGGTCTTGAAATGTTTAAGATCGTTTGGCAGATGATAGAGTAAATCATTGTTTTTGCCAATTGCAAAATTTTTCGCTATTGCTACTATTATTGAAAGCATTTTTTATGCGGTTTTATGGTTTTATGGTCGTTTTGATTTCCCAATTTCCTAATTTCCTAATTTCCCAATTTCCTAATCTTAGAACCAACTGTCATCGGGTTCGGTGTCTTCTTCTTTTGGTTTTGGCTTTGGCAGATTTTTGAGTTTACCATCTTTGTCGAATAATCCGTAAGTTGTGCGGAGCACGCGGAATTCTGTACGACGGTTTATCTGGTTGCAAATCTGCTGTTTCTCTTCATTCATGCTCTTGATAAATTCTTCTGTCAGCACATCGCCTTCTTTCAGCCAATCATATTTTTCAGCCATTTTCTTGTTCACAGTCTTTGGCACACGCTTTCCGAATCCTTTCGGAGTGAGGCGATCTTTGGCGATGCCATGCTCCACAAGATATTTGCACACTTCGGTGGCACGTTGCTGAGAGAGTTTGTCATTGAATGCGTCAGAACTGTAATAGTCGGTATGCGCACCTAATTCTATTGTCACATTTGGATTTTCATTCAGCATGGTAACGAGTTTGTCGAGTGCTTCTGACGATTCTGGTCGTAGTGTTGCCTTGCCGAAGTCAAAGAAAATATTGTCAATCAGCACAGGTGCTCCGATAAATGCAAGCGGGAACTGGAGTGTGTATTCCGTGGTTTTCTTTACGCTATCAACCCTAATTGCTTCCTGATGGTTGAGGTAGCCCTTGCACGTACCCAACATAATATAATCCACGCCAGGCTGAATGACGTAAGTGAATGAGCCATCGGTCTTCACGCTGAGTCTCTTGTTTGTGCCGTCGTTTCCCACCAGATAGACTATTGCTCCAGGCAGTTCATAGCCGTCCATTTCATAAACCCAACCTTTCAGCACCTGTATGCCTTCATCCTTTTCAAAAGAATAGATATGATCCCAGCCTTTGCCATCACCTCTGTTGGATGAGAAATATCCCCTGTTATAGACACCTTCGAAAGTCATTCCGAAATCATCGCCTGCCGAGTTGAGCGGATAGCCTGGGTGTTCCATCTGCCAATGTCCGCTGGTATCGATTTTTGCAATGAAAATATCAAGACCGCCTAAGCCAGGATGACCGTTGGATGAGAAATAGAGGTCACCGTTTGGGCGGAAAGTAGGAAACATCTCATCGCCAGGAGTGTTCACAGGTTCACCAACATTTTCCACACCACCTACGATGCCATCACCGATGCGTATTCTCCAGATGTCGAGCCCGCCTTTTCCTCCAGGCATGTCGCTCACAAAATAGAGCCAGTTGCCATCAGGCGAAACAGCAGGATGTGCAAAACTGGAAAGAGTGTCGCGTGTGAGTTCCACTTTAGTACCCTTGCTCCATGTTGCGTCAGAACGGTTCGACGACATGATTTGTGCATACCGAGGATAGTCTGGGTCGGTGGTGCATTGGGTATAGTACATCTTGCCATTGTCAGGAGTTACGCACGATGCACCTTCGTCATCGGCTGTATTGATGTCGCCTTCAGCAGGTTCAGGTTTGGTCCATTGTCCTTTGTCATCTTTCTGGCTATAGAAAATATCTCCGCATTTGATGCCTGTGATACCACTATATTCATCTCCCGTGGCATCGTTTCTGGTTGATGTGAAGTAGATAAATTCTGAATCATCGCCCAACAGCATTGGCGAAAAGTCCGACCGCCGTGAATTGAAGAAAGATTCCTTCTTTACGGTATATTCCGAACCTGCCTCTTTCCATTCTGAAGCCTTTTCGGCAGAAACGGAACCCACACGCATCAGCTTCTCTACGTTTGCATTCAAATGGTAACGCTTCACGGAATCCACTGGAAGGTTTGAAATTGCGTAGGCATACATCAGATTGTCTTTTGGCGGAAGCAGTTGGTAAGGACTTTCCACTATCGGAAAACCTGGTACAGGATATTTCAGCAGTCCCATGTAGCCAGTATGACTGTAATTCTTTATGCGTTTTGGTTTTGCCGATTGTTTTTGCATGGCTTTTTCCCTTGCCGCTGCTTCTTTTGCCTTTAGAGCCTCTTCTTTTTCTAATTGCTTTTCTTTGGCAATCTTTTCACGTTCCTCTTTCAGTTGTCGTTCTTCTTCTCGTGCTTTGTTGGATTCTTCCTGATAACGGGCAGTAATGGCTGCCACATCAACGCTACTTTTGCGCGATGTTATCTCCTGTCGTTGTGCTTTCTCAGAGCATCAACCTCGGCATAGTATTCATCCTTTGTGATTTTCT
The DNA here is from genome assembly GCA_045615485.1 of Prevotella sp. Classification (GTDB taxonomy): domain Bacteria; phylum Bacteroidota; class Bacteroidia; order Bacteroidales; family Bacteroidaceae; genus Prevotella. The sequence goes on along the minus strand of JAZLEX010000110.1, from coordinate 842 downwards.
TCTTCGTACGCTGGTTGAGTAGTTTCTGCCTTTCTTTAGAGAAATTATTTCTTTCTTTAAGGATGGCGGCACGCTCGTCTTCCAGTTCGTCGATTTTTATCTGAATCTCTTTTATCTCTGCCGCCTTCTGTTGATTTTCTGCCTTTTGCAGTTTTGCTTTCTCTGCTGCAACGGCTTTCCTTATGCGTTCACGCTCTTTGCGCAAATCCTCTTTTTCTTCCAAAGCCTCTTTGCGCAGTCTGATTTTTTCCTCAGCAGCCTCTTTTTTCAGTCGTATGGCTTCTGCTTCACTATCCTTCAAGGCCTGCTCCTTTTCCTTTTCAGCATTTTTTTTCAGTCGGGCTTCTTCCTCAGCAGCCTCTCGTGCCATTGCCTCACGTTCCAGTTGGGCAATCTTTATCATTTTTGCCCGTTCGTTTTCAGCCTTTTTTATAAGTTTTTCCTTCGCCTTCAGTGCTTTGTCAAGCTTTTTTATCATTTTCTTGTCGCCTGATTTCCTGATGGCTTCCTCATCTTCTAATAGGATAGGGTAGCGGGCTTTGGCAATAGAATCTTGTTCTTCATAGTCAACCTCAAAATTCTGGTCGCTTTCTTTTACCGTCTCGCGGCGATTCATTCTGAGTTTAGCATTGCGCAATGAGTCTTGAGTAAAATCCTCACGGCTCAACATATAGGCATTATCTTCCAATCCGCTATCAAATTCCTTTGCAGCATCTTTGTAACTGGCATTCATCATCAGCATCTGACCTAATCGCAGATTTGTCAGCGAATCTGTAATACCGTAGCGGATAGCGTTTTTGTATGAGCCAATTGCGCGAGTAGGGGAGTTGAGCTTATAATAG
>JAZLEX010000109.1:0-6908 GCA_045615485.1 Prevotella sp. | reverse complement strand
CAATTGCTGAGGTGCGAAGGAGGAAAAGCCATGAAATGGATTAACCCTGTGTATTAGGATGTTATCTCATTTAAGCCCTGTATGGGCGACATAATTCCATATACTCCGACAACCATAAACGACCAAACAACCAAAAGGCTGGGTAGTTACCAAAACTTGCGAAACTTCGCATTTTGTGATTTTTAAACTTTTCTGCGGTTATTTTTACAGAGAGTCGGATGCTGCGACTTCGACCTCTTCAAAACCTTCGTTCCATTCGTCAAGTTGTTCGTGATAATATTTAAGGTCTTGCAAAAAGTCCAAAGCATCAATATCACCTGCATCGGCTGCACGCCGTAGCCATTTCAGTGCTTCTTTCTCGTCTTTTTTCACACCGTCACCCTGATAATAACACACTCCAAGGAAAAATTCAGCGGCTGCTATTCCTGCTTCAGCGGCTTTGCTGAACAGAGATACAGCCTTGTGGGTGTCTTGCGGCACGCCTTGACCATAATAATAACATGCAGCAAGATTATATACTGCCTCCATAAAATTCTGTTTGGCAGCTTTCTGGTATAATTCAACAGCCTTACGGATGTTGGTTGTTACTCCTAATCCGTTCTCATAGCATTCACCGAGTTTGTTTTGTGCTGCGGCATCACCATCATTGGCTGCTTTTGTGAAATATTCGATTGCTTTCCGCTGGTTTTTGCCAGTGCCTACTCCATCAGCGTGGCATACTCCCAAATAGTACAAGGCTTCAGCTATTCCTGCCTCTGAGGCTTTTGAGAAATAGTTGACAGCCTTTTTAGCATTCATGCTAACTCCTTCACCTTTGTAGTATAAATAACCCATCTTGAACAAGGCTTCGGGGTGGTCTGCTTCGGCTGCTTGCTGATACCACTTCACGGCTGCTGCCAAGTCGGCTGCAACGCCTTTTCCGTTTTCGTATGCAGCGCCACACTCGTACATGGCATCTCTATTACCCGATTTTGCTGATTTTTTGAAAAGTTCCAAGGCTTTTGACTCATCGCATGGCATGCCTTCACCTTCGCTATAGCATTTTCCTAATAAGAGCAGTCCTTCTGCGTCGCCAGCATCGGCTGCACGCTGATACCATTTGGCGGCTTCGGTCAGATTTTTCTCAACGCCATCACCTTCGTAGTATTGCTTCCCCAGTCTGATTTGTTCAGAAGTATTGCCCAATTGTGCTTTCCACTTGTGAATTTGCTGGCAAGAAGACAATGAAAAAGCGAGGTATAAAAAAACCAAAAATTTGCTAATGGAAATTCTATTCATGGCTATTCGAAATAAAAGGTCAATATTATCATTTTGCTACGCCCTTTGTTTACAGAGTTTGCATATTTATGAAGATTGATGTCTGTCAAGTCTTGTGCATGGTTGGTATTGATGCAATTGCTCAGACCATAGCAAAAACGCAATTCTGGAATGAGTTTGAAGAATGGCAGATAGAAATCACAGCCCATTCCAATGTTTAAGGAAAAATCGCTTCGGTTTATTTCCAGAATGTCTTGTTTCTTGCCAGTGATATTCATCATCGGAGTTATTCCCGCAAGGAGATATGGGCGGATGTTATTGTAGCGTTGTGATGAGAATTTTATGTCGATAGGTATTGTAACGTATGTTGTCTTTATGGTTTGTTGTTGTGTCAGATTACGTTCTTCCTCATCAAATTCGGTCAGATTGAGAAACTTAAAATGCCTTTGACCAAAATGCATGGATGGAGAAACGCGCAAGGAGAAATAGTTGTTCAGTCGTAATTCTCCCAAAACACCAACCGTGAATCCCGGATTCCAGTTATCGACATCGGTTACGATGTTGGCAATTGTGCCGTCTTCCAGCAACTGTGGTCCCACATTATTCACTTCCATATCCATCATGTGCATACCAAACAGAATGCCATAATGAATGGTTCGCATATCAATATATGGGCGATTTTGCACTCTCTTTTTTTCCTGAGCATTCGACAAGGAAAAAGAGCAAGTTAAAAGCAATATAAAAAATACTATCTTTTTCATTATAGAAATATTGCCATTATAACGTTTATGGTGCTTTTTTATTGCTTTTGTAAGGTTGAATAATTAAAAAACCTTAATTATCAATTATCAATTATCAATTGTCAATTGAAAAACAAAGTTTTTTCTTACCTTTGCGCTGAAATTTAATTATTAACTATTAAAAAATAGAATATCATGGCATACGTAATTAGCAGTGATTGTATTAAGTGTGGAACTTGCGCTGATGAATGTCCAGTAGGAGCTATTTCTGAAGGTGCTGAAAAGTATGAAATTGATGCAGACGTTTGCACAGAGTGTGGTACTTGTGCAGATGCTTGTCCATCAGAAGCAATTTCTCTTCCTTAATAACAGGATTAAGACAGAAAGTAAAAGGATGTGCTCGCACATCCTTTTTTATTTAGGTACGCTCCCAAACGACCAAACCACCAAACGCCCAAACGCCCAATCTCCCAAACGACTAACTTAATTTTTGGAAAGCTTTTGGCAGGAATTCAATGATGTCGGAGGCTATGAGACTTTCTTTGCCAAGTTGTGCGGCAGCAAGGTCGCCAGCCAATCCATGCACATACATGCCAAGTTTGCAGGCTTCTTCCTGACTGTAGCCTCTTGCCAACAAGCCTACGATTATGCCAGTGAGCACGTCTCCGCTACCAGCAGTAGCCATGCCGCTGTTTCCTGTGGAATTGAAATACACCTTGTTGTCAGGAGTGCAAAGTGCCGAATAGTGTCCTTTCAGGATGATGTATCCTTGCAGGTTATGTGCAAGTTCGCGTGCCTTGCTGAGTTCCTCATAGCATCCTACGGAATTACCCATCAACCGTTCCAGTTCTTTTGGATGCGGGGTGAGAATTATTCCCTTAGGCAGTTGCATGAGCCAGGCTCTATGTGAGGCAATGATATTTATCGCATCGGCATCAATGACGCATGGAATAGTGTTGTTGCGGCGTATTTGTGAAATTACTGCTACAGCTGTAGTCTCATCTTGTCCGAGACCAGGACCTACACCAATTGCGTTAAAGGTGGCATTCTCTACAGGTTGCGTGATAATGCAATCATCCTTGTCTAAAGCCACAATTGCTTCTGGCACAGAAATTTGCAGCAAATCATTATTTTTCCGAGGAGCCGTTGTGGTGATTTTACCTGCACCAGAACGGAGTGCTGCTTTAGTGGCAAGGACAGCTGCACCTCCCATGCCATACTTGCCAGCCATGATAAGTGCATGCCCCATGTCGCCTTTATGGGCAAAATCGCTGCGCCTTTTTATAATTGGTGTGACGTCGCTGCTTTCTAAAAGATAATAAGGTGTAGGAATCTCCTGTATGCCTTGCTTGCTGAGGCCAATGTCAAGAACTTTTAGCTTTCCGATATAATCTTGGTTGTCAGCAAACAAAAAAGCGAGTTTTTTCTGGTGGAGAGTGAATGTGTAATCAGCTTTTATTATGTTGACATCTACGTTCAATGTGTTGTCCTCTGAAATAAGTCCAGAAGGGATGTCGATGCTGACCACTTCGCATTTTGAAGCGTTTATGTATTTCACAAGAGAGGAGAATCCACCAGTCAGTGTCTTTGTGAGCCCTGTACCGAACAAGCCATCGATAACCAGGCATCCATCCAGCTGTGGAGGTTCGAATTCATTGATTATCTCGAAAAATTCCACATTCTCGCATTTTTGCAGACGGTTTTTGTTTGTTTCACAATCTGTGGAAAGATTCTGGCGAATATTAAATAAATACACCTTGCAGGAATATTTTTTCAAACTCAGTAGGCGTGCCACTGCCAAGGCATCACCACCATTATTGCCCGGACCAGCAAAAACTACTATTTTAGTACTCGTTGACCATTGTCCAGAAATGGCTTGTGTCAAAGCGACAGCAGACCGTTCCATGAGGTCGATGGATTTTATCGGTTCATGGGCAATGGTGTATTGGTCCAATTGTCGAATCTCTTCTGATGCAAATATTTTCATTCTCCTACAATTTCGGGGCAAAGATAGGAAAAAACTTTGTTTTTTAATTGATAATTGATAATTGACAATTGACAATTAAGATTTTTTAATATATACGGTTATACGGTTATACGGTTATGCGGTTTTACGGTTAATCCGCGTTCCGCGGCTTTTCTTCCTTGACTTTGTCTTCCTCTGTCACGACTCGGCATAATGAAAGCCAGCTTTCTTTCTGCTCTCGCTGCTCCATCGGTTCGCACCTCAGCAATCGAAGCAAGCTTCATTGCATTCGGTTTGTCGTCAGTTTTGCGGTTTTACGGTTATGCGGTTTTTCGATTTTGAGCCATCTTCGTTCAAATGGTTCAAAAGTTCAAAAAGTTCAAAAATGGTGAAATGCACGTGATAATTTGTGATTTTGTGACATTTTAACTAAAAATTAACTATTTTGAGCCGATTTTGGTCAGAGTCAGCGTCATCGTAAGGTGTTCATATGGTTATCGAACCCACATCGAACCTTTATCGAACCTTTATGTAAGGTGTTTCACCTTCGATGTACCTTCGATATACCTTCGATATACCTTCGATGAAGGTGAGGAAACCTTACTGACTCTGACTACTGACTCTGACACTGACTCTGACTGCTGACTCTGACTACTGACGCTATCGTAAAGTGATATAGTGTATTCAAGTTTCTAACTTGCTCACTTATCGGTTATGCGGTTTTACGGTTAATCCGCTTCACGGCTTTTCTTCCTGCGCACCTCAGCAATTAAAAGCAAGCTTCATTGCATTCCCTTCGACTTAGCTCAGGGTAAACTATTTGTCGTCAGTTGTGGGCGCGTTATGGGTTGTAGGTTGTGGGTTAAAACCAAAAACCAAAAACCAGTTTTCATTTATTCAAGTATTTTTTGCCGTTCATTATTATCATCCCGTTGTAGTTCTCGTTCACCTCAATGCCTTGCAGGTTGTAACGCTTGTCGTTGTTTGCAGGCTTGCCAGCATTTTGCACAGCCTCGATTCCTGTTACTTTGTAGAGATTTATCTCTATGCTTTCCTTTGACGATGATGCCTTGCGCTTCAGGTAGAAACGATAAGGGTTGAGGTAAGCATCCTCGCCAGCCTTCATGAACTTGCCATCTTTCAATGCGTACCAGTCACCATCGATGTCGCCATAATTCAGTCTTTCGTATGTACCCACAATCTCGAAGTCAGAAAGCTCGCTGTTCGTGTTCTCCACAGTCACCTTCACTGTCTTGCTCGAAACAGATATTGTCTGCTCGCCAGTAGCCTTTGCTTTCATCAGATAAGGAGTATTTGCCGAGGTCTTGCCTTCTGTCATCAGTGTCGCATTGATTGCATCAGCCGAAGAAGCAGAGATTTTATAGACATCGAAGTCAGATAGGTCGGTCTTCACATCCAGTTCAAACGGCACATACAACGCTTGCCAATCAGTATTGTTGAATGTGCGCTCATACTGCAATTTGTTTACCGTAGCCTCCACAGGCACATAAACTTTTTCTATGCCTTCGCTTAGTGTCACGTTAGAAGAAGAGCCCCACTCCTCAAAACTATACTCCCCAGCACTATTCTTTGAGTAAGTGGAGTAAGTTTCGATAGTAAAACGAGTTCCAAAATTAGAAGCGTATGCGTCTTCGCTGCCTAATGGAACATTCAGAGAACAATCGGAAACGTCAGAAAAACAATTTGGACCAATCATTGGAGCATTGATGCCATCTGCTATTATGTTGCTCAAACCAGAACATTCAGAAAAAGCATAACCTCCAATCGAGGTCACGGAATTTCCGATTGTCACACTTGTCAAGCCTGAGCACCGTTCAAAAGCACAAATTCCAATCGAAGTTACGGAATTTCCGATTATCACACTTGTCAAGCTTGAACAGCCATAAAAAGCAGAAATTCCAATCTCAATCACGGAATTAGGGATTGTCACACTTGTCAAGCCTGAACAGCCATAAAAAGCAGAATTTTCAATCTCAGTGACGGAATTAGGGATTGTCACACTTGTTATTGATGTGAGGTATGTTCTCAAAACAATCTTTGTGCCTTCGGCATAGATAAGTTCTTTTACATTACCACAACCATAAAAAGCATCATTTTTAATCGAAGTCACGGAATTAGGGATTGTTACACTTGTCAAACCTGAACATTCAGAAAAAGCATAACCTCCAATTGAGGTCACGGAATTTCCGATTGTCACACTTGTCAAGCCTGAGCACCGTTCAAAAGCACAACTTCCAATCGAAGTCACGGAATTAGGGATGGTCATACTTGTCAAGCCTGAACAGTCATAAAAAGCATAATTTCCAATCGAAGTTACGGAATTTCCGATTGTCACACTTGTCAAGCCTGAACACCGATCAAAAGCAGAACTTCCAATCGAAGTCACATTGCCGTTAAACTTGATGATTCCCTTACCATTGGTATAGGTGTTAGATACAATGTTTGCGCCAAAAGCACCACTGTTATATGGCGTAACTACATTCCCATTTCTACTTGTGTACCAAATCTCATCGTTTGGAATGTCTTCTGCTTTTGCTCCCACGCTCAGCGTCAGGGCGATGAATAGTGAAATTAGTTTTTTCATTATTGTAAATATTTATGTTTGTTTAGGGTTGTTCGCAATTCGGGTGCAAAGTTAAGGAATTGTGATGATAATATTACTTCAGAATATACTTGCGACCTGCTTTTATGTAAAGTCCTGGTTTGAGATGGCTTGGATTCATCTTCCGTCCGGAGAGGTCGTAGATGTTTGTGTCGTTTGCCACTGCACTATGAGCAAAGTTGATTCCATCCGTACCGCCAGAACCGTTACGACGAAGAGGTATTGAATAAGTGAAATCGTCGATAACCACACCACCATTCTGTGAGATGTAGTTTCCCAACGGACTCGTAAAATAGTTCTTTGCAAATTCTTCCAATTTAAG
>JAZLEX010000108.1:0-3068 GCA_045615485.1 Prevotella sp. | reverse complement strand
GGCTCTCAGTTTGTCGTCAGTTGTCAATTCCTAAATAAACTTAATTATTAATTATTAATTGTTAATTTTTAATTCATTAATGCAGTTTTTTCTTATCTTCGCGTCCAATTTGAGATATGGACAAAATTTCTATCATTACCAAACCTATAGAAAACGAATTGGACGAGTTCAAAACTTTGTTCAATCAGTCGTTGGCGCATACTGATGGGCTGTTGAACGAGGCTCTTGCTCATATTCTTAATCGAGGTGGTAAGATGATGCGTCCGATATTGATATTACTCATAGCACATAACTATGGAAAGATTTCTTCTGCAACACAGAATGGTGCTATCGGATTGGAACTGCTCCACACTGCAAGTCTTGTTCACGACGATGTAGTTGATGAGAGTGCAGAAAGACGTGGGCAACCATCAATGAATGCCATTTATGACAACAAGATATCTATTCTAGTAGGTGATTATATTCTTTCTACAGCTCTCTTTTATGTTGCCAAAACGGAAAACAACAGAATGGTGGAATATCTTGCCGACCTTGGCAGGACTCTTTCGCAAGGAGAAATAAACCAGCTTTCAAATATTTCTAATCAGGAAATAACCGAAGAAGACTATTTCAAGGTGATACGCCAAAAGACAGCAGCACTTTTTGCTGCCTGTGCAAAGGTGGGTGCTTTGTCGGCAGATGCGACGGATGAAGAAATAGCCAAAGCCGAAAAATTCGGTGAGACATTGGGGCTGATTTTTCAGATTAGAGATGATATTTTTGATTATTATGAGTCGGAGGAATTGGGTAAGCCAACGGGCAATGATATGCTTGAGGGTAAACTTACGCTCCCTGTTATTCATGCCCTGCTCTCTACCAACAACGCAGAGATGATGCAACTTGCAAGAAAGGTAAAGAGTGGAAACATCACGAATGATGAAATCCATAAATTGATTGATTTTACCAAGGAGAATAATGGTATTGAGTATGCTTGCGAAAGGATGGAGTTACTCAAACTGCAAGCACAGGAATACATAAAAAACTGCAAGAAAGAAGACGTTTGCAACTCTCTTGCAGCTTATTTGGATTTTGTTATCTCTCGCGATAAATAATCTGCGGTTTGCGGTTTTTTGAACTTTGAACTTTAAACCATTATCAATTATCAATTGTCAATTATGCACAATGCTGAATTGTGCATTGTTCATTCTGCTGCGGATACGAGCACTTTTCCATTGTCCAAATTGAAACCTTGTGGAGCGGTGAAAGTTACATTGTTGAAGGTGTAAGTCTCGCCAGCAACAATCTTCTGTTTTGTGTAGGTATATGCTGGTTGAGTACCACCACTTGCTTCACTTTTCTTCTCTCCGACAGCAACAACTGTTCCGCCATTGATCAAGAATTCTTTTGGAGTCTCATCGTCGTAACTGAATCCTTTGCCATACATGGAGAATGCTTGTATGTTTCCACCATTTATATAGATGCTCTGGTCGGCTTTGATACACTGTGGCTTTGTGTCATCGTCGTGCTCGGCATCGGTGTGTACTTCTCCGAATGTAGTTATGGTTAAGTTGCCGTTGTTAATAGTTACAATGCTGTCGGCACTGATGCCCTTGCCACCATTGCCAGTAGCTGTGAGGAATACAAAACCATCTGTCATTTCAAAGGTGTTACAACTGATGCAAGCGCAACCACTGACTTTCAGTTTTTCTTCGTCCCAGATGGCACCGCCATACGATGCGAGAGTCAGTGAGCCACCCTGAATAGATACTTTTTCATCAGCCTTCAGCACATCGGTATCTTCTTTGGTAGTTGTAGCAATTATTGATCCTCCTTTTATAATAATATTACCGTTGTCGGCATCTTCTGATTCATCGTCCAGTTCAACCTGAACAGCATCACCACCAACTTCACTTATTATCAGATTACCTGAATTCTGTTTAAAGTATTCGCCAGCATGAACACCATCGCCTACGGCACGAACCATAATGAGACCTGTGAATTTGCTTTTCAGTTGAGTGTATTCATTCGAACTGAAGCCATGCTTTGAGTTGCCGCTGATATTAAGCACGCCATCGCCCGAGAATTCAGCATGACCCTTAACGTAGAAACATGCTTTTTGGCTGCCTGATCCGTCGGTCAGATAATTTTCTTTTACGAGATTTACATCAATGGTTTTACCACATTCAATATCTATTGCTGCACCATCAGAATTTGTAATGCTTACACCATTCAGTTCAAGTGCAAGTTTTGTTGAACCAGTCAGAGTGAAAGAACCTTCAGATGTAGTTCCTGAGAGGATGTAAGTAACCTTATCCTTCAAGTCGGCACTTGCTGTGATGTTGACGTCTGAAGTATTACTTTCCACGGTAATGTACTGCTTGATGTTGTCTGCCACAAGGACTTTGGCCGAAGTGCCATCGTAGGATACTTTTACAGTATTGTCCTCGATAGGTTCATCGCCACCACCAAGAATTATTGTGGCAACACCTGTAATATCATTCACATTGATAATGCCGTCACAATTCACATCAGCATTTTTCTCATTCCATGGATTTGCAGTGCCATTAAGAATGTAAGTTGCAATTGTTGCAATGTCGTTGACATTAACAATCGCATCATCATTCGCATCACCTAAAATATCTGTTGCATTTGGTTCCGCTTCCACAACATTTACGTCATTAATACCGCTTTTTGCAGCATTAACAGAAATGCTTGCAAAAATTAAAATCAAAAGTAATAGTTTTTTCATAAAAGTTTGCTTAAATGGATTAGTTGGGGCAAAGATAATAAAAAGGTTGAGGGTTGAGGGTTGAGGGTTGAGGGTTTTAAGATTTTTTATGAAAAAATCTGAATTGTGCATCGTGAATTGTGCATCGTGCATTAAAAAAACGAAGTTTTTTCTAACTTTGCACAGATTAAGCAATATACAGAATGATTTTTAAATATGTTGTCTTGGTAATCGGTGGTGGACATGCTGGTTGTGAAGCTGCTTGTGCTGCTGCTGGCATGGGTGCAAAAACTTGCCTTATCACAATGGATATGAACAAGATTGCACAAATGAGCTGCAATCCTGCTGTCGGAGGTATCGC
>JAZLEX010000107.1:0-7038 GCA_045615485.1 Prevotella sp. | reverse complement strand
GGCGGTCAGACATTGCGCCTGTACCAGAGTCTGTACAGAGGTCAATATAGACCTGGTCAGATTTCAACATGAAAATGTTGTTCTTAGCCTCTTCAAGCCACTGCTCACGCTCTTCGCGTGTTGACTTTTTGATAGGCTCTATCATCTTGATTTTCCAAGATTCAGCAAAAGGTAATTCCATAATCTTTTTGTTTTTGATTAGTATTTTTATTTAAACGCTGCAAAGATACAAAGATTTTTCCATTCCACCAAATCTTTTCCTTATTAATTTTTCTTAGTCTTTCAAATCCAACAATTAGTGCCCTTTTTAAGGCTTGACTACATCATAACGAATATAGTTTAGCAAAACTTTAACGTTTTTATATTCGCAATGATGTAGTTTTGCTATTTTGAATTAGTAATTTGAGCTTACGAAACTTGAGTTACAAATATTCAGGCAATTGATACAACTTTGTACTGTTGCTTCCTTTGATAAGGATATAACGTCCTTGAAGTTGTGACTGTTTGATTGCTTCTTTCACATCATCGACATTATTGAATTTGCGAAAATCACAATCCGTCTTTGCGAACTCACTACCCACTAGCCAGCACTCAATCTGCGTTTCTTTGATAAAATCCACCACTTTCTGATGCTCTTCAGCACTAATATACCCCAATTCACGCATATCGCCAAGAATAGCCATCTTGTTCTCAACCTTCATGTCACGGAAATTCTTTAATGCTGCCATCATACTTGTAGGGTTGGCATTGTAAGCATCAATAATCAAAGTATTCAAATCTGTCTTTTCCAGTTGCGAACGGTTGTTGGATGGAGTATATTCTTCCAAAGCCTCACATATCTTACCATCTTCTACTCCGAAATAATGTCCGATTGCAGCTGCAGCGAGTGCGTTGTCAATATTATATGCACCGATAAGTTTCGTGCATATTGTCTTGCCTTGATATTCAAGGCGTAAATATGGGTCACAGGCTATCGTTTTGCCATTGTTTCCATAACGAATCAGATTCAACCCTTGGCTGATTCCCATCAGATATTCATTGTTTTCATTGATGAAAACATTTTTACTTCCGCTGCGCAGGAAATCATATAGTTCTCCTTTAGTCTTAATTACGCCTTCAAAACTGCCGAAACCTTCAATATGAGCTTTTCCAACATTGGTGATTATCCCAAAGTCGGGTTCAACAATCTCTACCAAGATTTTTATTTCTCCAGGATGGTTGGCTCCCATCTCAATCACGGCAATATCGTGCTCTTGCGTCATTCGCAATAAAGTCTTCGGTACACCTATGTGATTATTGAAATTCCCTTGCGTATAGAGCACATTGTATTTTTTAGAAAGTACCGATGAAATCAACTCTTTTGTGGTGGTTTTGCCATTCGTGCCCGTGACTCCGATAATGCGTATGCCTAATTGATGGCGATGATAGTTTGCAAGCATTTGCATAGTAGTAAGCACATCTTCAACCAAAATGATTCTCTCGTCAGAAGCACTATCAATCTGTTCATCCGTCACTGCATAGCTGCAACCTTTCTCCAAAGCCATTGAAGCATATTCGTTGCCATTGAAATTGGCACCCTTCAATGCAAAAAAGATGCTTCCTTTCGGGCATTCACGACTATCGGTAGTGATTATTGGATGCTCACAAAAAATACTGTATAAATCACTTATATTCATATTTATAATTTATAATTTACAATTTACAATGTACGATGTACGATTTATTTACAATCTAAATTATTAACAATTTAAACCTCTCACCATCAATCTTCAACCATCAACCTTAAATATTTATACTTTCTTTGCGCTCATTCCATAGATTGCTATGTAGACAAAAGCTAACAATGGTAACAAAAAACCTAATGCCATGTTGACCTGTCCGATGAGTCCCATAAAGATTGGGAAAACGGCACCACCAACTATACACATTACTAAATAGCTTGAAGCCTGTTTAGTATGCGCACCCATGCCTCTCACACCTAATGCAAATATCGTTGGAAACATTGTGCTCATGAAGAAGAATGTCAGGAACAACCCGATCAGAGATACCATAGGAATCTGTGCTATTACTAATCCCATACATATTGTTGCGAGTATTCCAAACAATGCCAGTAGTTTTGCAGGAGCAATCCACTTCATAAATAAAGAACTGAGCAGTCGCCCTATAAAGAATAGTCCCATTCCACCGAAACTGAGCAGTAGTCCTGCTGTTGCTTTTGAGATGCCAGAATCAAGTTCAGTGACATAATTGATAAAAAAGCTGTTTACTCCCGTCTGCGCTCCGACATAAAGAAATTGTGCAATCAAGGCATACTTAAAATGCTTATGCTGCCAAATGCTTCCCGTAGCCGTTCCTGCCTCCAAGGCAGCAGCTTCAGCCTCAGCAGCCATTTCTTTTTCAGGAAGTTTGATGAACACAAACAATAGGCACACAAGCAATACTATTATCGCAACTATAATATAAGGTTTTGCAATATCAAAACTTGTACCTGTTCCACCAAGTATGAGCCATGTACCGATAAGCGGTCCAACTATCCAGCCCACACCATTGAAGGCTGCAGCAATATTTATGCGTTGTGCAGCACCATCTTCCGTTCCCATGCCTGTGGCACAAGGATGAGCTCCATTTTCTATGATGCACAATCCGCAAGCAAGAATAAACAATGCCGCAAAGAACGGATAAGGCGAATTTGCCATTGAGGCAGGAATGAAGAGCAATGCTCCGAAAGCAAATAGTAATAATCCAGTGATAAGTCCTTTCTTGTAGCCAATACGCCGCATAATCAAGCCAGCAGGTAAAGCCATTATAAAATAGCCTATATACACTGAAAACTGTACGAATCCCGATTCTGCTTTCGACATGGCATAATTGTCCTGAAACTGCTTGTTGAGCACATCCAATAAGCCATGAGCGCATCCCCATAACAGATACAATGTGGCTATCAGAATAAATGGGAACAGATAGTTTGTCCCAGTCTTACTTTTAAATAAATTCATATTTTTTATAAGGAGTTTAAATGCCAAGGCATTAATTTATAATTAATAATTAATAATTCTTGGTTGGTGAGCCTGTCGAACCATCGTTATCGTTATCGTTATCGTTATCGTTGTCGTTATTATGGGTCAATCTAAATGAAAAACTTCTTCCATGTCAGCCCACCATTCACCTTCCGCACGGTTGGGAACTGGTGTCTGACAAGGCATGCAAACATCCCACCAACGCTGAGTTTCTGGATCAGCCGCCATCTTGGCCATGTCTGCTTCATAATTGTCACCTGTATATTCATAGTAACTGAACAGGAAACCATCCTTATAATAAATACTATAGTTTTCGAGATGGCACTCTTTTATCATCTCAAGGACTTTTGGCCATACTGCAGAATGGAGTTTTTTGTATTCTTCTAATTTACCAGGTGTAACTCCTATCACCTGTCCGTAGCGTCTTTTCATTTTTTGTTCTATTTTATGGTTTGGTTCTTCTTTTACTGCTTCGAATAGTGCTTCAATATTTTCTGGTTTGATGTCGGGGAGTACAGCTTCGTGTGAAGGAGAGATTACCAATCCTGTAGGGAATGCCTTTTTCAAACGATTCACATCTGCCCTGACTTCTTCTGGTTTGCCGTTTACAAGCAGATACTGTGCATCTACACCACCAAAGAAACTGCCGTGATTGCCAAAATCGGCAGCAAGTTTTTCGGCTTGCATATCTTTTGCCTTTGCCTGTATAGGATGGATGGTGTCTATGCCTAAATCGAATAAGTCATCAATAATAGGATAAATACTGCCGCAAGAATGATGAACTACCACCAATCCGTAGCTTTTTGCCTGATCCACCAAAGCTTTTGTACCAGAGAACACAAACTTTCTTAAACTGTCGGGGTCAACCATCAGTCCATTTTGAGAACCGAAGTCATTACCTATCAGCACAGCATCAAGGTAGCCTTTGGTGGCTTCATAGAAAATCTCACCGCAATCAAGATAAAATTTTGTTATTCTGTCAATTACTGCCTGGTACATTTCGGGGTAGAGCATCATTGTCACTAATGCATTCTCCATTCCGAATGCAGAACAAGAGTCCTGAAAATGCGCTGCCCACATAATACCCATGCGTGCCATGTCGGCAGGAGCATTTTTCGCCAATTCACGACATTTATTGAAGTCTATGTGTTCTTCGGGATTTGGCCATGGAAAAGTCTCGACCAACGATGGGTCGGTCATGTTTTCAAAAAAGCCAGGTGCGGTCAGAGTACGTTCATCCTGAGCTCCGCCAACCCCACTTTTTGCAAATGCCAAAGAGCAACCAATGTCGTTGGTGGGAGGATTATTATAAGGTACGCATATAGGATACACATCATCATCAATAATACGTTTCAGTTCGTCGATGCTATTTACCTTAAAATGTTTCAAAAGGTTTGGAATGGCTGATGGAACAGGAAGTCCAAGCCATGATGCTGGCCTGTCAACGGGTTGACGTCTGACTGTAGCAAAAAATCGTTCGCGATGTGTCATTGTCTTAAAATTTGGAACAAAAGTATGAAAAAACTGCGTTTTTTAATTGACAATTGACAATTGATAATTGATAATTATGTTTTTTTATTAAAAAATCATAAATCCCTAACCTCTAACCTCTAATCTCTAACCTTTTTTACTAATTTTGCAACCATAAATTATGACATTATGAATAAATTTATTGCATTAGAATATAAGCTTTATTCTATTGACGAGTCGGGCAAACATCTTAGGGAACAGACATCTGAAGGTAATCCGTTCTCGTTTATTAGTGGTTTCGGATATACACTTGAAGCTTTTGAACGCCAAGTTGATTGTCTTGAGACAGGTGACGAATTTGATTTCCAGTTAACACCAGAGCAGGCTTACGGTGAACGTGAACAAGAAAGGGTTCTCACTCTCGATCGTAGTATTTTCCAAATCAATGGTCATTTTGACAACGAGCACATATACAAAGGTGCAGATGTGCCTATGCAGAATGAAGAGGGCATGCGACTTAATGGTCACGTGTTAGATGTAACTGACGATACGGTGATTATGGATTTCAATCACCCATTGGCTGGTGAAACTATTGAATATGTAGGTAGAATAGTAGAAAGCCGTGAAGCTACCGAAACTGAAATAAAAGGATTTATCAATTACTTTACACACGAGAACTGCGGATGTGATTGTGAGCACGATCATGACTGTGGTGGTGGGTGTCATCACGACCACTGCGGTTGTGGACATTGTAAATAAACGACCAAATACAACAAAATGAATACATTTGGAAGACTACTTCGTCTGACCACATTTGGCGAGAGTCATGGCATTGCTGTGGGTGGCATAATTGACGGTTTCCCTGCTGGTATTGATATTGACATGGATTTCATCCAAAGCGAAGTAAACCGCCGTCGTCCAGGCAAAGGCACTGGCGTTTCACCTCGTAAGGAAGATGATATCGTACAAGTGCTTTCTGGAACTTTTGAAGGCAAAAGCACAGGCACACCTATCGGCTTTATCATCATGAACAACGACCATCATTCAGAAGATTATGAGTTGTTCAAGGATGTGTTCCGTCCTGGACATGCCGATTTCACCTATCAGGAAAAATATGGTATTCGCGACTATCGTGGTGGAGGCAGAGCTTCGGCACGTGAAACGGTCTGTAGAGTAGTAGCTGGTGCATTTGCGAAGTTGGCATTAAACACGGTAGGGATTGAAATAGTTGCCACTGTGGAAAATGAGGAGCAACAAATGAAACGCATTGAGGAAGCAATCGCAGAAGTTGATTCTTGTGGCGGAATAGTAAGTTGCATTATCAAAGGATGCCCTGTAGGATTAGGCGAACCAGTATTTGGTAAACTCCATGCCGCATTGGGGTCTGCCATGTTATCAATAAATGCTGTCAAGGGTTTTGAATATGGCGAGGGCTTTGCCGCTGCCAACATGAAGGGTTCAGAGCATAATTTTGCAAGAACAGGCGGAATGCTGGGGGGAATTACAGATGGTACCGACATTAATTTCCGCGTTGCCTTCAAGCCAATCCCGACATTAGGGAAAGAAGTCAAAGGACGTCATGATGTTTGTGCTGCTCCACGAGCAGTACCAATAGTAGAAGCAATGGCTGCATTGGTAATACTTGATTTCTATCTGGTACGTTGCTCACAAACATAATCTATAAATTACAATTATTATTAAAAAATCATAAAACTCTAAACCCTAAACTCTAAACTCTAAACTCTTTTTATTACCTTTGCACCGCAAAATGTTTAGCTCCCCAAGATTATTGGGATAAAGCGGACTTTGATACATATATAAAATTACACAAGATTGATCAGGGGGTTTCAGTTTAAATACTGAGACTCTGTTCTTTTTTGTTTTTTTAGGTGGGACTGAACCCACCTTTAACTAACTAATTGAAATAATAATACAAAAATAAAATATTATGGCACACATGTCTAAAGAGGGCTACGAAGAACTGGTAGCCAAATTGCACAAATTGGAAACAATTGATCGTCCCGCAGCATCTGCAGCCATTGCAGAAGCACGCGACAAGGGTGATTTGAGTGAGAATTACGAATACCATTCAGCCAAGGAAGCACAAGCAAAACTGGAAGCAAAAATTAATAAGTTAAAGGCTGAACTCATGGAAGCTAAAATAGTTGATGTTTCACGGTTGAAAGGTGATGTTGTACAGATTCTCTCAAAAGTTGAAATGACAAACATGAAAACTCAAACTAAGATGAACTATACTATCGTAAGCGAGAGTGAGGCTAATTTGAGAGAAGGTAAGATTTCCATAAAGACACCTATCGCCCAAGGATTACTCGGCAAAAAAGTTGGCGACATTGTAAGCATTTCTGTGCCAACAGGAACATTGGAACTAAGAATTGACGCAATATCATTGTAGGTGGGTTCTATAAATTATATTGAGATGATTTCAGAATTATTTTTGAGCAGATTTCTTTGGTTAAAGCAAGCGCATAGTTTACTATGCAATTGATTTAAGCAGAGGAAGATGCCAAAAAGAAACTGAAAGCATCCAACA